>NZ_VIGS01000015.1:0-44422 GCF_006704135.1 Micrococcus sp. R8502A1 | reverse complement strand
GTGCCGGGGTGCGAGGGGCGTGGGGCAGGCTCATGCGTCTCCCGTCGACGGTGTGTGCCCACCAGGGAACCGTCCCCGTCTGGCCGCGGCGTGGCCTGGGGGTGAACGCCTGCGGAAGGCGCGGGCCACAGTCGGTGGCCCGCGCGCCCGGCCGCGCGGTGGAATCGGGGCCGCGAAACCGGTATGCTCGTCAGCCGTGGCCGTTCACGGTCACGTGCCTCCTTAGCTCAGCTGGCCAGAGCAGCTCCCTCGTAAAGAGCAGGTCGCCGGTTCGAATCCGGCAGGGGGCTCCCCCGGACCCCGCCGCGTGATCACGCGGCGGGGTCCTCTCGTCTTCGGGCCGGCCGTCCGGGGCGCGCCGCCGTCAGAGCCCGGCTCCCAGCTCCTCCGCCCGGTCCAGGTGGCCGAGGGTGCGTTCGGCGTGCCGGCCGACCGACTCCGCCGAGCCCTGGCCGAGCCGGTACAGGGCGAGGGCCTGGGCGGTGGCGGCCAGCTCGTGTGCGGCGCGGGAGAGCTCACGGTGGACGTCGGCGGCCTCGGCCGGGATGTGCTCGCCGTCGCCCTCGTGGTCCCGGTGCAGGCGGACGCACAGGGCACGGACCGCGGGGAGCCGTTCCGTGAGGACGTTGCCGGCGTGGACCACGCCGTTGCGCTCCTCGTGGCTCAGCACGTCCGTGCCCCGCTGGCCCTCCAGCACCTGCCAGTAGCGGTCCAGGGCCCGGCCGAGGCGGTCGTGGGCACGGCGCCACAGCCCTGTGCCGAGCTCGCGGTCGTCGGCACGCTCCTGACGGAAGCGTGCGAAGGGCCCCCTCATGCGCGGTCGCCGGACGGCCGGCGCGCATCGGCGGGGTCGGTGACGAGCACGACCTTGCCCGTGCGGGTGGCGGAATCGAACCAGTCGAACGCCTCGGCGGCCTCGGCGAGCGGGAAGCACGCCCCGACGCTCGCGTCGATGCGGCCCGCCGCCACCAGGGGCCACACGGCACGTTCGGCCGCGGCCACGATCCCGGCCTTGTCCACGACCGAGCGGGAGCGGAGCGTCGCCCCCGTGAGCCAGCCGCGCTTGACCACCAGCTTCATGATGTTGAAGTCCTCCGGGACGGCGCCGCCCTGGACCGCGAGCGTCACGATGCGTCCCTCGGGGGCGAGCGCGGACACGTTGGGCGCCAGGTACGGGGCGCCGACGACGTCGAGGATGACGTCCGCGCCGTGGCCGTCCGTGACCTCCTTGACCCACGGGGCGAAGGCACCGGACTCGGCGGCGCGGTGGTCGAACATGTGCTCGGCGCCCAGCCGCCGGCCGAGCGCCACCTTCTCCGGGCCGCCGGCGGTGCCCAGCACCCGTGCACCGAGCGCGGCGAGGAACTGGACGGCGAAGGAGCCGATGCCGCCGGTGGCGCCGTGCACGAGCACCCGGTCCCCGGCCTGCACGCCCGCACGGCCCACGAGCGCCGAGTGCACCGTGCAGGCGACCTCCGGCAGGGCCGCCGCCTCGACGAGGCCGACGCCGTCGGGGACGGCCATGAGCTGGCCCGCCGGCACGGCGACGTACTCGGCGAAGCCCCCGCCGGCCAGGAGCGCGCACACCCGGTCACCGACGGCGAAGCGCCCCTCACCCGGCATCCCGGCCTCGGGTCCCAGCGCCGCCACGGTGCCGGAGACCTCGAGCCCGGGGATCTCGGAGGCGCCGCGCGGCGGCGGATAGCGGCCCTCGCGCTGCGCGATGTCCGCGCGGTTGAGACCCGCGGCGGCCACGTGCACCAGCACCTCGCCCGGGCCGGGGTCCGGCACGGGCTCGTGGCCCACGCGGACGACGCCGTTGTCGCCGGCGCCGGTGAATCGCACGGCGCGCATCTGTGCGGGGACGTCCATGGGGGTCTCCTCCTCTGGTCGGGGGTCGAGGGTCCATCCTCGCGCGCGGGGGGCCGGACTCGCCACCGGTCGCCCGCCGGGCCACGGGCTAGAGTGGGTCCTCGACGCGGCGGCCCACGCCGTCGCGGTCAGGCCCGGGATGGTTGTCCGAGCGGCCGAAGGAGCCGGTCTTGAAAACCGGTGTGCGGTGACCCCGTGCCGAGGGTTCGAATCCCTCACCATCCGCGTGCACACGACGAGAGGCGGCGGGCCGGACGGCCCGCCGCCTCTCGTTCACCTGGGGGCCACCTGGATGTGGTGGACTCGGCGCGTCACCCCGCCGTCCACCGGCGGCGCACCTCTGTCATCACGCATCCCGGGGAGAGCCATGCCCAGCCTGTTCCGCCGCCGTGCCGTCACCACGGCCGCCTGCACCGTCCTCGTCCTCGCGCCCGCGAGCGCGGCGCCCGCCCTGGCCGTCGAGACGGCCGCCGCGGACGAGACCACCATCTCGATCCTGTCCTTCAACGACTTCCACGGCGCGCTGTCCGCGGACTACATCGGCACGCAGTTCGCGGACACCGTGGAGGACTACCGCACCGCGTTCGAGGCCGAGCACGGCGCCGGCTCCACGCTGCTGACCAGCGCCGGCGACCTGATCGGTGGCTCGAAGTCCGTGTCCAACGTGCAGCAGGACAACCCGACGATCGACGTGATGAACGCGCTCGGCCTGGCCTCGCTGACCGCCGGCAACCACGAGTTCGACAAGGGCCTGGACGACCTGCAGGGCCGTGTGGAGTCCCGGGCCCAGTTCCCGGTGCTCTCCGCCAACCTGGTGGACCCGACGAGCAAGGAGCCCGTCCTCACCTCGCACGCCGTCTTCGACGTCGACGGCGTGCGCGTCGCGGTCATCGGCGCCTCCCCCAACGAGCTGTACGCGACCACCACCGGCGCGGGCCTGAAGGGCAACGAGGTCCTCGACGAGGTCGCCGCCGTGAACGCGGTCGCGGACGAGCTGGAGGCCCAGGACGCCGCCGACGTGATCGTGGCCTCGTACCACGACGGCGCCGCCGGCGCGGGCGAGCTGGCCGCCGAGCGGGCGGCCCGGGCCGAGTTCGACCGCATCGTCGGCGAGACCTCCTCCGCCGTGGACCTCATCTTCAACGCCCACACCCACCAGCTCTACCAGTACGACACCGTGGCCGGCGGCGCCCACCGCCCCGTGATCCAGGCGGGCGCCTCCGGCAGCCACCTGACCGCCGTCGAGCTGACCGTGGGCGCCGACGGCGAGGTCACCGGGCTCACCCCGCGCCTGCTGGCCCGGTCCACGCAGGCCCCCGCCGAGGCCGCCGCGGAATCCCCCGTCACCGCCCAGGTGTACGCGATCGAGCAGGAGGCCGTCGCGGTCTTCGAGGACCTGCAGGGCGAGGTCGTGGCCGACCTGTCCGCCTCCATCACCACCGACTACCAGAAGCTCATCGACGCCGGCGGCTCCTGGAAGGCCGGCGGCACGCGCGCCGCCGAGACCACCCTGGGCACCTGGGTGGGCGACGCCGTCAAGCACGCCGCCGAGCAGGCGAACCCCGAGGTGGACCTCGGCGTGACCAACCCCGGCGGCCTGCGCTCCGAGCTGCTGACGGACCGCTTCACCGACGGCGGCGCGTTCCCGGCCAAGCCGGCCGACCTCGTCGGTCGCCTCACCCTGGGCGAGCTGCTCGACATGGCGCCGTTCGGCAACACCATCACCTACTTCGACATCCCGGGCTCCTCCATCAAGCTGGCCCTCGAGGAGAACTGGCGGAACGACGTGCGCAAGTTCACCCTCGGCTGGTCCGAGGAGCTGACCTGGACCTACGACGAGTCCCGCCCGCAGGGGGACAAGGTGACCGGCGTGTGGATCGACGGCGAGCCGCTCCAGGCGGACCGCATGTACACGGTGGCCAGCCAGTCGTTCCTGGCCGACGACACCTGGACGACGCTCGGGGACCCGACCAAGGCCCCCGACGGCTACACCGCCTTCGCGACCGGCCGCCAGAACTTCGTGAACATGGGCCTGTTGGACTCCCAGGCGATCACGGACTACGCCCGCGCCCAGGACGCGGCCCACGGCGCCGTCGCCCCGGACTTCGGCAAGAACGGCGTGCCGGTCACCGACGCCCCCGCCTCGGTCGAGGCCGGGCAGGCCGTCGGCCTGACCCTCGGGGACCTCGTGGTGGACTCCGACGGCGCCCCCGCGGCGACCGCGGTCGACGTCGCCTTCCGCACGGCCGACGGCACCGAGACCGCCCTGGGCACCGTGGCCGTCCCCGCGGGCTCCGAGACCGTCACGCTCTCCGGGATCACCGCCCCCGCCGCGGCGGGCACGGGCGAGCTCGTGATGACCGTGCGCTACGCCGACGGCAGCACGACCGTGGTGCGCCATGCCCTCGAGGTCACCGCGGCCCCGTCCCCCACCGAGCCGGAGCAGCCCGCCCCGACCCACCCGGGCAAGGGTCATGGCAAGGGCCATGACAAGGGCGCCGACCACCCGGGCAAGGGCCGCGTGAAGGGCGAGGACCACCCGGGCAAGGGCCGCGGCGTGCAGCGCGGCGCCGCCACGCACCCCGTCTTCTCCGCCCATGCCTGGCTGACCGCCGCGGGCCTGCCGCGCTGACCCATCGAGAACGAGACCGAGGACGACATGACCCCCCTGCCCCGCTTCGCCGCGCGCACCGCGGTGACCACCGCCGCCCTGGCCCTGCTCGCCCCCGCCGTGGCCCTGCCCTCCCAGGCCAGCCCGGCCGGCGACTCCCTCGTCATCAACGAGGCATACACCAACGGCGGCTCCGCGAACGCCGTGTACACCCACAAGTTCGTGGAGCTCTACAACCCCACCGACCAGCCGATCAACCTCGACGGCTGGTCCCTGCAGTACCGCTCCGCCGCCGGCACGGCCGCGACCCAGGGCACGGTCGCGCTGTCCGGCACGGTGCCCGCGAAGGGCCACTTCCTGGTCTCCGGCGGCTCCAACGGCACCGCGGGCGCGGCCCTGCCGCAGGCAGACCTCGTGGCCGGCGGGGCGTTCAACCCCGCGGGCACCAAGGGCACGATCGTGCTCGCGCGCCAGGCGGGCACCGTGACGGACCTGCCGGTCGGCTCCGTGGTGACCGGCCAGGTGCCGGGCGTCGCGGACGTGCTCGGCTACGGAGCCACGAACACCTTCGAAACAGCGGCTGCCGGCGCCCCCTCGGCCAACTCGGACCCGAAGTCCCTCACCCGCACGAACGGCGTGGACACGGACGACAACAGCGCCGACTTCACCGTCACCGACCAGGTCACCCCGACCAACGCCGCCGCCACCGGCGGCGAGCCGACCCCGGAGCCCGAGCCGCAGCCGACCCCGGCCGAGCGGATCACCATCGCCCAGCTCCAGGGCACCGGCACGGCCACCCCGTACGCCGGGCGCCAGGTGACCACCACCGGCGTCGTCACCGCCGTGTACTCCACGGGCGGCTACGACGGCTACTACATCCAGACCGCCGGCACCGGCGGCGACACCCCCGACGCCACCCCGGGCGCCTCCGACGGCGTGTTCGTGTACTCGCCGGACACGGTCGGCTCCGTGACGCTCGGCGACCACGTCCAGGTCACGGGCGAAGCGGCCGAGCACTACGGCCTCACGCAGATCAAGGTCGCCGCCGGCGGCGTGCTGCCGGTCGCCGAGCCCGGCGCCGTGGCCCCCAAGCCCGTGAAGTTCCCGTTGGAGGAGGCCGACCGTGAGGCGCTCGAGGGCATGGTCCTCGCCCCGCAGGGCGACTGGACGGTCACGGACAACCACCCCCTCAACCAGTACGGCTCCCTCGGCATCGTCCCCGGCACGAAGCCGCTGGACAACCCGACGTCGGTGGCCCGGCCCGGCGCCGAGGCGCAGGCCGTCGCGGCCGCCAACGCGCAGCAGCTGATCGTCCTCGACGACGGGGCCACCACGAACTTCATGCGCTCGCCGGGCAACCAGAACCCGCTGCCGTACCTGGACGCGGACCAGCCGGTGCGCGTGGGCGCGGGCCTGGAGTTCACCACCGGAGTCATCCTCGACTGGCGCTTCGACGCGTGGTCCTTCCAGCCGCTGGGCCACCTCACCGACGCCACGGCGGCCGCCGTCCAGCCCGTGACGATCGAGGACACCCGCCCGGCCGAGGCCGCCCCCGAGACGGTCGGCGGCAACGTCACCGTCGGCAGCTTCAACGTGCTCAACTACTTCACGACCCTGGGCCAGGACGTGGCCGGCTGCAGCGCCTACCGCGACCGCGCCGGCACCCCCGTCACCACGAACGGCTGCCTGCCGCGCGGCGCCTACACCCCCGAGGCGTTCGCCCGCCAGCAGGAGAAGATCGCGGCCGCGATCAACGGCCTCGGCACCTCGGTGGTCGCGCTCGAGGAGATCGAGAACTCCGAGAAGTTCGGCCTCGACCGGGACCACGCGCTGGCCCACCTCGTGGAGGCCCTCAACGCCCAGGCCGGCGAACAGCGCTGGGCCTACGTGGCCTCCCCGGCTACGCGTCCCGCGCTCGCGGACGAGGACGTCATCCGCTCCGCGTTCATCTACCAGCCGGCCGAGGTCACCCCGGTGGGCGAGTCGGTGATCCTGGACGACCAGACGAACTTCGACAACGCCCGTGAGCCGATGGCGCAGCTGTTCCGCGCCGCCGACGGCACGTCCGAGGGGGCGGCCGGCACCGAGTTCGTGGCGATCACCAACCACTTCAAGTCCAAGGGCGGCTCCGGTGCGACCGGGGGCAACGTGGACACGGGCGACGGCCAGGGCGCGTACAACGCGGACCGCGTGGGCCAGGCCGAGGCCCTCGTGGCCTTCGCCGAGCGCATGAAGGCTGAGACCGGCACCGACCGCGTCCTGCTCATGGGCGACTTCAACTCCTACGAGAAGGAGGACCCGATCCGGGTGCTCGAGGCGGCCGGGTACGTCTCGCAGGGGGCGCTCACGGGCGAGTACTCGTACGCGTTCGGCGGCGCCGTCGGCAGCCTGGACGGGATCTACGCCTCCCCGTCGGCGGCGGCGGCGATCACCGGCCAGGACATCTGGATGATCAACGCGAACGAATCCGTGGCACTGGAGTACTCGCGCCACAACTACGTGGCCGAGGACCTGCACTCCGCGGACCAGTGGCGGTCCTCGGACCACAACCCGATCCTGGTGGGCCTCCAGCTCGACGCGCCCGTGACCGAGCCGACCCCGGAGCCGGAGCCCTCCCCGGGCGAGACCTGCGAGGGTGTGACCGATCCGCGCGGCGTGCCGGGCAAGCCCGCGAACTCCGTGCGCGAGTGGCTGCGCTGCGTGGGCGCGACCCCGAGCCACGGCGGCGACCACCCGGGCAAGGGCCACGGTCCGGAGCACCCCGGCAAGGGACGCGGGCCGGTCCGTCCCTGACGGGAGGCGGGGCGTCACCCCCGGCATGACGACGGCGGGGCCGTCCGGGATCCACCCGGGCGGCCCCGCCGTCGTCGTGGAGGCTCAGCCGGCGAGCACGGCCGCTGCGGCGGCGTCGGCGTCGGCGAGGAAGAGGGCACGTCTGGCCGGATCGGCCCCGGCCTCGGCCGCGATCGCGGTGCCCCACTGCACGCCCGAGAGCTGCAGGCCCAGCACGAACACGTCCGCGTGGACCGTGCCGTCCGCGGCCCGCAGCCGGTACGGGCGGGCCGTGACGTCGAAGCCGGTGGCGGGCACGCGCACACCCTCCTCGTCCTCCCACGTCCCGGCCGCGGCGACGCCGTCCGCCAGCATCTGACGGACCAGCGGGGAGGCGGCGGCCTGCACGCGGTTGGGCGGCATCATCGCCTCCACCAGCCAGGCCCCCTCGACGACGGCGGGCCCCAGTGAACCCTGCGCACCCACCTGGGGGCTGCGGGCGGTGAACGCGTGTTCCTCGGCCTCGACCACGGGCGCGGGGCCGGCCCAGGTGAGCAGGCCGGCCCGGTGCACCGCGAGCATCTGCTCGACGCGCCACAGGGGCGGGCCGGAGGCGAGGCCCTCGACGAGCGGCTCGAACCAGCCCTGGACGTCCCGGATGCGGGAGGCCTCGGCGATCCGGCCCTCGGCGATCCACGCCTTGATCCGCAGTCGGCCGGCATGGAGCGCACCGACGGCCATCATGAACGGGGACTCCTCCCCGAGGGCTGCCTCGACGCAGGCCTGCTCCATGAGGTCAGCGACGGCCCGCTGATAGTCCTCATGGGAGGCGAACACGGCGTCCTCGAACGGGGACGCGTAGGCCAGGATGTCGAGGAAGCGGCGCCCGGGGGCGTACCGCTGGAGGAGCTCCTCGGCGTGCGCGGAGGTCACGGGGGCGCCGCGGCCGGCCTCCTCGAGCTGGCCGACGAGCTCCCCGAGGAACCGGCGCGCCTCGACGGGCCCGCCGAGGATCTCGGGCTGGGCTCGGACGAGCGTGGCGTAGTAGTGCCGGACCACGTCGCGGTGCAGCAGCGGCCAGAGGTGCTCGGCGAGGTCCAGGGCCCCGTGCCGGGCGGCCAGGGCGTCGACGGCGGCGTCGGACAGGTAGCTGAGGGTGACGCCGCGGGGCACGAAGGCGTCCACCTCGGCCTTGGGCAGGTACGGGATGCCGCGGCGGGACATCAGGTGCAGGCGCGGCTCGTCCCCCGACGGCTCGTACCGCAGGGCCCGGCCGGGTCCGTCGCCGGTGCGGCGGTACACCCCGCCCCGGCCCTGGGTGAGCTGGGCCAGCAGGTCGAACGCGTTCAGGCCCATGCCCCGCACGAGGACGTCCGCCCCGGCCTCCACGGTCTCCCAGTCCACGTCCGAGGGGATCTGCGGGCCCTGGTAGTGCAGCTCGTCCCGGCTGCGCGCGGCGGCGGCCATCCGGTTCTGGCCGGGGCTGAGCTCCGCCGGCTGATGGCCCAGGCAGAGCACGACGGCGTCCGCGTCGAGCGCGGCGACCGCGCCGTCGGCGTCCCGCAGCTCCAGGCGGGCACCGCCGTCGGGCCGGGGGTGCAGGGCGGTCGCCTCCGCACGGTGCTCGACGACCTCGACGACCTCGGGACGGGCGCGCAGCCCCGCGACGACGTCCTTGTACAGGTGCCGGAGGTAGCGCCCGTAGACCGCCCGGGCCGGGTACTGGTGGCGGCGCACGCCGAGGCTGGCCTCCGGGTGCACGCGACGCCACTGGTCGAAGGTCTGGGCGGCGGTGGAAGGGCGCAGACCGGGGTTGTCGGCGGCGCACGCGGTCGGGAAGAACGCGGGGGTGTTCATGAGGTACAGCTCGGACTGGTCCGTGCGCCACACCCGCCCTGGCCCGGGCGGGTAGGGGTCCACGACGTCGATGCGCAGCCGTCGGGAGTGTGCGTCCGGGGCCGCACCCTCGAGTCGGGCGAGGATCCGCTCCAGCAGCATGACGCCGCGGGGGCCGGCCCCCACCACTGCGAGGCGGCGATCGGCCACCAGGGGCTCGGACATGGGGCCTCCACTCTCCTCGGGATCGTTTTCACGCCGGCGGCGCACTTATTCCACAGAATATCGGGGGTCGTCAAGAGTCGCGGACCGCATGCGCCACACTCCCACCGATCCCCCAGGATCCACAGCAGGCCCGGACGAAGAATCCGCGGAATCATGCGGATCACACCGAGATTCTGGGAGAAGTCTGGGAATTGGGAATCTGGGGGGCCGATGGTTGACGCCACTCGGGCCCATGGGGAATTGTGAATGAGCGTAAGGCAACAAAACACCAATTCAGAAGGAGAATTCCTCATGGACCGCAACGCTCTCGACCAGCTGCAGAACTCCACCGTCTTCGCCACCGACGGCGACAAGATCGGCTCCGTCGGTCAGGTCTACCTCGACGACGTCACCAACGAGCCCACCTTCGTCACGGTGAAGACCGGCCTGTTCGGCGCCCGCGAGACCTTCGTGCCGCTGCAGCAGGCCCAGACCACCGCCGACGGCATCACGGTGCCCTTCGAGAAGTCCTTCGTGAAGGACGCCCCGAACGTGGACGCGGACGGCTCGCTGACCCCCGAGGAGGAGCAGCGCATCTACGAGTACTACTCCATGGAGTACTCCGCCGCGGATCACGACGGCGACGTGCGTCGTGACGACGTGCGCACCGACGCCGGCGCCGCCGGCGTGGCCGGCACCGCGGGTGTGGCCGGCGTGGCCGACCGCCGCGACGAGGCCGTCGTGGACGGCGACCGCCGCGACGTGACCGACCGTGACCGCCGCGACGTGACCGACGCCGACTCCGTCGTCGTCAAGGACGAGCACCTGAACGTCGGCACCGAGCGCCGCGCCTCCGGCCGCGTCCGTCTGCGCAAGCAGGCCTACACCACCACCGAGACCGTCGAGGTGCCCGTCACCCGCGAGGAGGTCGTGGTGGAGCGCGAGTCCGTCGACCCGAACTCCGCCGAGGCCCGCACCGCCGGCCGCGACGGCGACGTCGAGGTCACCACCTACGAGGAGACCCCGGTCGTCAACAAGACCGTGGACGCCGAGAAGGTCTCCCTGGGCAAGCGCCAGGTGCAGGACACCGAGACGGTGACCGAGGAGGTCCGCCACGAGGACGTCAAGGTCGACGGCGACGCCACCGATCGCGACCTCGACGGCCGCAACGACCGCAAGGATCGCATCTGATCTGAACGGACGCGTCGGCCTCAGGCCGGACGGCTGACAGATCACGCGGGGCCCCGGATCCATGGATCCGGGGCCCCGCTCGTGCGCGATGGTGATCCGTCCGTGAGCACGCCGCTCCTTTGCCCTGCCCTGGCCTGGCGCGCTAAACTGAACCGGTCTGACCGCGCGTCGCCCCGTGCGAGGCGCGCCGGATGGAGGAGACGTGCCAGAGCGGCCGAATGGACTTCACTGCTAATGAAGGGCTCGACGAAAGTTGGGCCGGGGGTTCAAATCCCCCCGTCTCCGCCAGAGAGGGCCGGAATCCACGCGATTCCGGCCCTCTTCGCGTCTGTACGCGGGGACCTGACATACCGACCGGCTGGTGACTAGTTGTAAGAGGGCATGACGTTGTTGACTCGGGCCGGGGCCAACGAGGCCGGAGGGGCGTCCCCGCAGGAGGTATGAGGCCGATGGTAGTTGTAGTGGTTCACCCACACGGCCAGCGCCTCACGCCGAGCTGTCTCTGAGGTATACGGGCGGGCGTAGAGGACCTCATCGACCATCAGCCGGTTGTACCGTTCGACCTTCCCGTTATGGCGCGGGGTGTAGGGGCGGATCCGGTGGTGCCGGCCCCCGAGCGAGACCACCTTGGCGGTGAAGTCCACGGCCCGGTAGTTGTTCCCGTTGTCCGTGACCACCCGGTCCACGGTGATGCCGTGGGCGGCGAAGAACGCCCTCGCCCGGCAGAAGAACCCGATCGTGGTCACCGCCTTCTCATCCTCCAACGCTTCGGTGTACGCCAGGCGGGTGTACCCGTCGATCGCCGAGTGCAGGTAGGTGTACCCGACCCGCCGGCCGGCACCACGCTTGGAAGCACGGCCTGCTTCACTTTCACGTCCGTGGGTGCGCCAGCCGCCCCCGTCTGGGATCTTCCCGATCTTCTTCACATCCAGGTGCACCATGTGCCCCGGCCCTCTCGCGGTGATCTTCTGGGGTCGTTGGCGCAGGTCTTCCCCGGCCGGGGTCAGGTCCCGTAACCGGGAGAGCCCGGCCCGGTGCAGCCACCGTCCCACGGTACGAAGACACACCCGGTGGCCCTCGGAGACGAGGTGGTGATGGATCCGGCGGGCCGACCACTTCTCCCTGCGACGCAGGGTCTGGATCTGAGCCACCACCTCGGGATCGAGCTGGGCAGGTGAACGGTGCGGCCGGCTGGGCAGGTCCTGAAGGCCGGCTTCTCCCTGGGCGCGGTAGCGGGCCACCCAGGTGGCCACCGTGGGCCGGCTCACCCGGAACTCGGCGGCGACATGGGCTTGCGGGATGCCGTCGTGCAGGTGGCGGTGGACCATCCTGAGACGGCCGGTGGGAGTCAGGGGTGCATTAGCGTGAGTCATGAGTGGGTCTCTTTGCGCGGATGGGTGGTGTAGGAACTTCCATCCTGCGGGAGAGGCCCACTCGTCTCATCTCAGTCCGGCCCTCGTGCCAAGAACCTCATGACCCGCAACAACTAGCCCTCCCCGCGACGCTCGCGCATGCGGCGCAGCAGCTCGTACGCCTCCGGCACGGAGAGCTCCGAGTGGCTGGACAGCTGGACGGCGGCGGACTCGAGGTTGCCGTCCCGCACCATGGCGGCGAGCTGGTCGCGCAGCCACGGCGGCAGGTCCCGCGAGGAGAGCCGGACGGACTCCGTCCCCCGCATCACCTCGACCTCGAAGGGGAGCTCCTCCTCAGCGGGGGCGGCGGTCCACTCGGCCGGGACGGTCAGGGTCGTCAACTCGTCGGCGGACGGCGCCGTCGGACGCGGCGCGGCCGAGGCGTGGTCGCTGTCCTGCCGGGCGTCGTCCTCGGCCACGGCGTCAGAGGTCTCGCGATCGGGCGTCTGGGCGTCCGGCTCCCCCCGCCCGCTCGAATCCTGTCCGGGCCGCTTCGGCCCGGGGGTGTCGGCCGGGGCCGCGTCGTCCCGATGGGGCTCCCCATGGCCGCCGGGAACGGGCCCCGCGACTCCGGCGGACGTGGCGTCCGGTTCCTGCACCGGCTCGGAGTAGACCTGCGGATGCACGGCGAGGGACTGCACGTCCATGACGGCGTCCTTCAGGCCGCGTCCCGTGTGGGCGCGGTAGTCGCGCACGGCCTCCATCACGCGGCTCTGGGCGATGTGCCCGTACACGCGCCGATGGGCGTCCTCGTCCAGCAGCCCCGCTGCCAGACGCGCCCGCTCCGGTCCGATGTCCAGCCCGCGACCGGACGGCGTGCGCTGGTCCGCCGCCTGACGCGCTCGACCGGCCGACATCCACCGGGCGGCGGCGAACGCGAGGGCGCCGATGACGACCACCGCGAGGACAGGGACGAGATATTCCATGCCTCCAGTCTAGGTGTGGCCCGCGAGGGCCATGTCGGCAGCCGCGGCGCCACATCACAACCTGGTCACAGTTCTGCCGGGGCTCCAGAGTCACCGAGGGCCTCCCCTACGGTGGAACGTGGAGTCCTCCGTGTCTGGTCACGGCGGCCATGGAGGAGACACTCCGCCCGCCACTCGACCGAGCCAGGAGACCGCATGTCCTTCCCCCGCCGGTCCGCCCGCACCGTCGACACCCCCTCGCCCCGGCGACGCCGCTGGTGGGGGACGTCGGTGGCCCTGGCCCTCGTGCTGGCCGGCTGTGCCGCCCCGCAGGGGGACGAGGGGACGGCGGCCGGGTCCTCCGGCGCCACGGACGCGGCCGTCTCGTCGCCCGCATCTGCGGACGGATCGGAGGCCTCGTCGTCGCAGGGACGGTCCTCGGATGCGGCGTCGTCCGGTGAGGGCTCGCCGTCGGCCGCCGCGGACCCCGCGGTCCCCCTGGCCGCCCGCTCCCACGAGGACGTGCCGATGCGGGCCTTCACGGCGGAGGAGCGCCCGCCGCAGTTCGTCCTCTTCTCCTTCGACGGCGGCCGTCAGGATGCTCGCTGGAAGACCTTCCTGGACGCGGCGGCGGACTCCGACGCGAAGTTCACGGTGTTCCAGTCCGCGATCAACCTCATCGAGACCGCCAACCGGGAGAACTACACGGCGCCCGGCAACGAGCCCGGCTACGTGGGCACGGAGTTCGGCGGCGACGAGGCCGAGGTGGCGCAGCGCATCGAGAACATCAACACGGCACACGCCGCCGGCCACGAGATCGGCACCCACTACGCGGGTCACCTGTGCGCGCCCACGAGGTACGGCGCAGACCAGTGGTCCACGGCCGAATGGAAGCAGGAGTACGGCTCGTTCACGGACATCCTCTCCGACCCCGGCGCCTACAACCCGGGCAGCTCCCTGCCGGCGCTGGAGGTCACCCCCGACGACGTCAAGGGCGGACGTCTGCCCTGCCTCGACGGGGAGTGGGACCAGCTCGTCCCGATGTGGAAGGACAACGGACTCGAGTACGACACGTCGCGTGCCGCGGCCGCCTCCGGCGTCGCCTGGCCCTACCAGGAGGACGGGATCTGGGAGTTCGAGATGCCGATGACCTGGTCCCCCGTGCTCGCCGAGAAGGACGCGGCCAGCCCGTTCGTGATGGCGATGGACTACAACTTCTGGATCTCCGGCAACGGCGGCAAGGACATCCCGGAGGACGTCGCCCGACTCACCGACTTCCAGTACCGCACCTACCGCTACATGTACGACTCGGCGTTCGCGGGCAACCGCGCCCCGCTGGTCTTCGGCAACCACTTCAACGACTGGGGTCTCAACGCGTTCAACCCGGCTGTGGAGAAGGTCATGCGCGAGGTCTGCGTCGAGGAGGACACCTACTGCGTGACCTACCAGCAGATGATCGCGTGGCTCGAGCTGCAGGACCCGGAGGTCCTCGCCGCCTGGCGCGACCAGGCCCGGTCCGCCACCGGCACGGATGCCGAGGCCCTCGGCTGGTGACCCGCGGGTCGGCCCGCTGACACCCGCCCCCACGACGGCCCCGGCTCAGCGCGCCGGGGCCGTCCCGCGTCCGCGCAGCACGACGACGGCGCTCACCAGGGCGGTCAGCACCAGGGCCAGGACCATCAGCACCGTCCCCGGCCACCCGTGGGACTCGTGGAACACGCCGCCCAGCCAGCCGAAGAGACTCGAGCCGGCGTAGTACGCGAAGTTGTACAGGGAGGTCGACTGGGCGCGGCCCGTGGGGGCGGCCGTCCCGGACCATGCGGAGGCCACGGCGTGGGCGGCGAAGAACGCGCCCGTCACGAGCACGAGGGCGGGCACCAGCACCGCCGGATGCGGGACCGACGTGAGGGCGACGCCTGCCGCCATGGCCGCCGTCGCACCGGCCAGGACGGGCAGCCGGCCCACCCGCGCGGCCAGCCGACCCGCGCGCGGCGACGACCACGTGCCCGCGAGATAGGCGAGGAAGACGAGGCCGGCCGCCGTCGGCGTCCAGGAGAACGGCGGGTCGAGCAGGCGGTACCCCACGAAGTTGTACAGCGCCACGAACCCGCCCATCAGCAGCGCCCCCTGCAGGTAGACGGCGACGAGCTCCGGCGAGCGCAGGTGACCGCGCACGATGCGCACGAGCGTCGCCGGGGAGGTGGGCGACGGCGTGAAACGCCGGGCGCGCGGCGTGATCGCCAGGAAGCCGACCGTGCACAGCACCCCGACCACGGTGACGGTCAGCATCCCGCCGCGCCACGAGGACGCCTCCGCGACGGGCAGGGCGAGGAGCCGGCCGGAGAGCCCGCCGAGGGTGGTGCCGGCGATGTAGGTGCCGGCGGCAGCCGCGACCGCGTGCGGGACCACCTCCTCCGCCAGCAGCGCCACGGCGAGTCCCGCGACGCCCCCATGCGCCATGCCCTCGAGCAGGCGCAGGCCCAGCATGGCCTCGAACGTGGGTGCGAGGACGCCCGTGAGCGCGCACGCACTGGCGGAGACCATCGAGACCACCATGGCGCGTCGGCGGCCCCACCGGTCCCCGGCCACGGACCACGGCACCACCGACACGGCGAGGCCGAGTGTGCTGGCGGAGACGAGCAGGGCGGCACGGTCCGCGGGGACGCCCAGGTCGTCGCTGACGAGCGGCAGCAGGCCCTGCGGGGAGTAGAGCTGGGCGAACGTGGCCACCCCCGCCAGGAACAGCCCGATCAGCAGCCTGCGGTACGCGGGCTCCCCGGGAGCGGCCGGCGCGGGTCCCGACGGCGGGACGGCCGGGGGCCCCGCGCTCGGGGGCGGAGTGGTCGGGGGCACGCCCTCACTGTATCCAGGCTGTCCACTACGATCGGTCGGGTGACTACCTCGACCCCCTCCCTCGACCTGCACGACTCCTTCAAGGCGTACGACGTCCGCGGCATCGTGGGCGAGTCCATCACGGCGGAGAGCGTCCGCGCGGTGGGCGCGGCCTTCGTGGACGTGCTGGGCCTGGCCGGTCACACCGTGCTGGTCGGCGGGGACATGCGCCCCTCCTCGCCCGCGTTCATGACGGCCTTCGCCGAGGGTGCCACGCGCCGCGGCGCCGACGTCGTCACCCTGGGGCTGATCTCCACGGACATGCTCTACTACGCGGCGGGCGTGAAGCAGGCCGCGGGCGTGGTGTTCACCGCCTCGCACAACCCGGCCGAGTACAACGGCATGAAGATGGCCCAGGCCGGCGCCGTGCCGGTCTCCTCGGACACCGGGCTGTTCGAGATCCGCGACGCGGCCCAGGCCTACCTCGACGCCGGTGAGATCCCCGCCGCCGAGACCGCCGGCACCGTGACGGAGGAGGACATCCTCCCCGGCTACGCCGCATACCTGCGCTCGCTCGTGGACCTGACGGGGGTGCGCCGCCTGAAGGTCGTGGTGGACGCGGGCAACGGCATGGCGGGCAAGACCACCCCGGCCGTCCTCGGCGACGCCGAGCTGGCCGCCCTGCCGCTGGAGATCGAGCCGCTCTACTTCGAGCTGGACGGCACCTTCCCGAACCACCCGGCCAACCCGCTGGAACCGGAGAACCTGCGGGACCTGCAGGCCGCCGTCGTGGAGCACGGCGCGGACATCGGCCTGGCCTTCGACGGCGACGCCGACCGCTGCTTCGTGATCGACGAGCAGGGCGCCCCGGTCTCCCCCTCCGCGGTCACCGCCCTGGTGGCCCGCCGCGAGATCGCCCGCGCGAAGGCCGACGGCGAGCAGACCCCCGTGGTCATCCACAACCTGATCACCTCCCGCGCCGTCCCCGAGCTCGTGGCGGCCGACGGGGGCCGGGCCGTGGAGACCCGCGTGGGCCACTCCTTCATCAAGGCGGTCATGGCCGCCGAGTCCGCCGTCTTCGGCGGCGAACACTCCGCGCACTACTACTTCCGCGACTTCTTCAACGCGGACACCGGCATGCTCGCGGCCATGCACGTGCTGGCGGCCCTGGGCGGCCAGGAGCAGCCGCTGTCCGAGCTGGCCGAGGAGTACGAGCCGTACGTGGCCTCCGGAGAGATCAACTCGCAGGTCGCGGACAAGGACGCCGCCGTGGCCGCGGTGGTGGCGCAGTTCGCCCCCGCCGTGGGCGAGGGCGTCGGCGAGGGCCAGGCCGTGCACGAGGACTTCGCCGGGGTGGCCACCACGGTGACCCGCATGGACGGCACCACGGTCGCCGCCCAGGACGGCACGTGGTGGTTCAACCTCCGCCCGTCCAACACGGAGCCGTTCCTGCGCTACAACGGCGAGGCCCGCACGGCCGCCACCATGGAGGCGCTCCGCGACGCCGTGCTGGCGATCGTCCGCGCGGAGCGCTGACCTCGGCGGCTCATCCGGCCTGGGCCAGGACGAGCGGCAGCACCCCCTGGGCGCCGGCCTCGCGCAGCACCCGCGCAGCCTCGGCGAGCGACCACCGCGAGTCGACGAGGTCGTCGACCAGCAGCACGGGGCCGTGGCGGCCGGCGTCCGGGGCGGTGCGCAACATCTGCGCCATCGCCTCGGGGACGGCGAACCGGCCGTAGACGGACCCGAGCCGGTAGGCGCTGTTGCCGCCCGGCCCGGCCGTGGGGCCGCCGCGCGCGTGCTCGAGCGAGCCGAGGAACGGAAGCCGGCCGATCCGGGCGATCCCCTCGGCGAACGACCCCACCAGCTGCGGGCGGGTGCGCGAGGGCATCGCGACGACGGCGATCGGCCGCGTCCGCCACCCCCAGCCGGCCAGGACGTCGACGGCGCCCCGCAGGACCTCCTCCGGCACCGGGGCGTCCTCCCGGTCCAGCAGGTCCCGCAGGACGGTGCCCCACCCGAGGTCCGTCAGGCGGGCGAGCGCGCGACCCTCCTCGGCCTGTGACTCGGGCGCGATGCGCCCCTTCACGGGCACGCCCAGCCGGTCCATGCCCGAGGGCCACATGCGACGGGGCTCGATCGGCACACCGGTGCGGCGCAGGGCGGCCTCCGCGCGCTCCCGCGCCGCCCCGTCCGATCCCGTCGGGTACCAGGGGCTGGCACAGACGTCGCAGCGGCCGCACGGCGCGGCGGTGGGGTCGTCCAGGGTGCGGGCCAGGAACTCCATGCGGCACCGGTCCGTGGTCTGGTAGTCGAGCATGAGCCGCTCCTCGGCCCGGCGCGCCTCGGCCACGCGGGCGTACCGCTCGGCGTCGTACGTCCACTCCCGCCCGGTGGCGCGCCAGCCGCCGCCCACCCGCTCGACCGCCCCGTCCACGGCGAGGACCTTGAGCAGCAGCTCCAGGGTGGTGCGCTTGATCCGCACGGCCGGCTCGAGCGCCGCCACGGAGAGGGCCCCGCCGTGGTCCGCGAGCGCCCCCAGCACGGCGCGCGCCTGCTCCTCGTCCGGCATGGAGGCGGTGGCGAAGTACTCCCAGATGCGACGGTCCTCGGGCCCGGGCAGCAGGAGCACGTCCGCGTGGTCCGTCCCGCGGCCGGCACGGCCGACCTGCTGGTAGTACGCCACGGGCGAGCCCGGCGCGCCGAAGTGCACCACGAACGTCAGGTCCGGCTTGTCGAAGCCCATGCCGAGCGCCGAGGTGGCCACGACGGCCTTCACCCGGTTGGCCTTGAGGTCCTCCTCGATCTCGGCGCGCCGCTCCGGGTCCGTGCGGCCCGTGTAGGCGACCACCTCGTGCCCCGCCTCGCGCAGGGCGCGCGCCGTGTCCTCGGCGGCGGAGACGGTGAGGGCGTAGACGATCCCGGAGCCCGGCAGGTCCCCGAGGTGGTCGAGGAGCCAGGCCAGGCGCGCGGCCGGGCTGGGCAGGCGCAGCACGCCCAGGCGCAGCGAGGCGCGGGCCAGGGGGCCGCGGAGCACGAACACATCCTGCTCGGAGGCAACGCCGAGCTGCTCCACCACATCCGCCACCACACGGGCGTTGGCCGTGGCGGTGGTGGCCAGCACGGGCACCGCGCGCGGCCCCTCGGCGGGAAGCAGCCCGATCAGGTCCCGGATGCGGCGGTAGTCCGGCCGGAAGTCGTGGCCCCAGTCGGAGATGCAGTGGGCCTCGTCCACCACGAGCAGGCCCATGCGCGCCACGAGGTCCGGCAGCTGCTCGTCCCGGAACCGGGGGTTCGTGAGGCGCTCGGGCGAGATCAGCAGCACGTCCACCTCGTCCGCCGCGAGCCGGGCCCGGACCTCGTCCCACTCCGTGGCGTTCGCCGAGCTCACGGACACCGCGCGCACGCCCGCCCGGGCCGCGGCCGCGACCTGGTCCCGCATGAGCGCGAGCAGCGGGGAGACGATCAGCGTGGGCCCCGCGCCGCGGGCGCGCAGCAGCAGGGAGGCCACGAAGTACACGGCGGACTTGCCCCAGCCGGTGCGCTGCACCACCAGGGCGCGGCGGCGGTGGGCCACGAGCGCCTCGATCGCCTCGAACTGCCCGTCCTTGAATCGCGCGTCCGGCCGGTCCACGAGCCGACGCAGGACGGCCAGGGCCTCCTCGTGCAGCGCGGCGTCGCCCCCCGGTGCGGAGGTCTCGGGGAGGCGGGGGCCGGCGTCGGGGTGCGAGGTGGCGTCCATGGCGTCAGTATGCCAACCGGCCCGGACACCGCAGGCGCGGCGGCGCCGTGCACCGGTGGGATGATGGAGGAATGAAGCTGAGCGCCTACACCGACGTCTGCCTGCGTGTGCTGATGACGCTCGCGGCCGCCGAGGGGGAACGGCTCACCAGCCAGCAGATCGCGGACCGGATCCAGGTGCCCTACAACCACGTGATCAAGGCGGTTGCCGAGCTGCGCCGCCGCGGGACCATCGAGGTGCTGCGCGGTCGGCACGGCGGGGCCATGATCGCCGCGGCCGGTCTGGACCAGCGTGTGGGCGAGCTCGTGCGCTCGCTGAGCAGCCGCGACGAGGTGATCGACTGCGCCGGGCGCGACTCCGGGGTGGCGTGCCCCTACGCCGGCGACTGCCGCCTGCGCGGCGCCCTGCACCGCGCACGCGAGGCCTTCCTCGCCGAGCTCGACACCGTGCGGATCCGGGATCTGGTGAGCGCCGGGCCTGTCGGCGGGCCCGTGCTGCTGGGCCTGCCGGAGATCCCCGTGGCGCACTGAGGGAACGGGCCGGGGGCGAGTTCCCGACGGCGATGGCCGGGTGTAATCTGGCAAAATCAGCGCAAGATTCGCCACCGAGGAGACGGAGACCCCCGTGCTGTCCGAGAAGTCCCGCCCCGTCATCGAGGCCACCGCCGCCGTCGTCGCCGAGCACATGCCGGAGATCACACCCCTGTTCTACGCCCACATGTTCGAGGCCCACCCCAAGCTCCTCGACGGCGTCTTCTCCCGCGCCAACCAGCGCAACGGCGAGCAGGCACAGGCCCTGGCCGGGTCCATCGTGCACTTCGCCGTCCACCTGCTCGAGAACCCGGGCACCCTGCCCGAGGCCGTCCTGTCCCGCATCGCCCACAAGCACACCGCCCTCGGCATCGTCGAGGAGCAGTACCCGATCGTCTACGAGAACCTCTTCTGGGCCATCGGCGAGGTGCTCGGCGACGCCGTCACCCCCGCGGTGGCCGAAGCCTGGGCCGAGGTCTACTGGCTCATGGCCGACGCCCTCATCAAGATCGAGAAGGGCCTCTACGCCCAGCAGGCCAACGACAGGATGTGGACGGACTGGAAGGTCGTCGCGAAGGAGCCCACCGGCAACGCGGCCGTCACCTTCCGCTTCGAGCCGGCCGACGACACCCCGCAGACCCGCGGCAAGGCCGGCGGCTACGTGTCCGTACGACTGAAGGTCGAGGACGGCCTGCGCCAGTGCCGCCAGTACTCCCTCTCCGAGAAGGCCGGGTCCGCCACCGAGCGCGTCATCACCGTGAAGCTGGACGAGGGCGGCGAGGTCTCGCCCACGCTCATCCAGAGCGTGGAGGTCGGCGACGTCATCGAGCTGTCCAACCCCTACGGCGACATCACCCTCGAGGACGAGGACTCCACCGCTCCCCTGGTCCTGGCGACCGCCGGCATCGGCATCACCCCGGCCGCGGCGATCCTGGACACCCTCGCCCAGCAGGGCTCGGACCGCCAGGTCCTCTTCTTCCACGGCGACGCGTCCTGGGAGGCGGTGGCCCTGCGCGAACAGGTGACGGAGTCCCTGGCGGCGCTGCCGCACGGTGACGCCCGCCTCTTCCTCGGGGTGCGGCCCGAACAGGACCCCGAGGGCGTCACGACCGTCGAGGGTGTGATGCACTTCGACGACGTCGAACTGCCCCGCGACGGGCACTACATCCTGTGCGGCCCGCTCGCGTTCATGCAGTCCACCCGCTCGAAGCTGATCGACGCCGGCGTGCCCGCGACGTCCATCCGCTACGAGATCTTCGGCCCGGACCTCTGGCTCGCCGCCTGATCCGGCCCCGGAACGCGGAACGGCCCGCACCCCTCACGGGGTGCGGGCCGTTCCGCGTGCGGCGGGGCTCAGGCCTGGGCGAACCGGGCCTTCTGCGCCTCGAAGCGCTCGCGCACGACGGCGGGCAGCGACTCGCCGAACCGGCCGAGCCACTGCTCGATGAGCTCGTTCTCCTCGGCCCACTCCGCGGCGTCGACCTTGAGGGCGTCCTCGAGGTCCTCGGCCGACACCTCGATGCCGGACAGGTCGAGCGAGCCCGCGGCCGGCACGAGACCGATCGGGGTCTCCTCGGCCTCGGCCTTGCCCTCGAGGCGCTCCACGACCCACTTCAGGACGCGCGAGTTCTCGCCGAAGCCGGGCCAGGCGAAGCCGCCGTCGCGGTTGCGGCGGAACCAGTTGACCAGGTAGATGCGCGGCAGCTTCTCCGGGTCGGCCTTGCCGGACTCCCTGACCCAGTGGGCCAGGTAGTCGCCGGCGTCGTAGCCGAGGAACGGCAGCATGGCCATCGGGTCGCGACGCACGACGCCCACGGCACCGGCGGCGGCCGCGGTGGTCTCCGAGGAGAGGGTGGCGCCCTTGAGGATGCCGTCCTCCCAGTCGAAGGCCTCGGTCACCAGCGGAACGGTGGTCTTGCGGCGGCCGCCGAACAGGATGGCGTCCAGCTTCACGCCCCGCGGGTCGCGGTACTCGTCGGCCAGCATGTCCGTCTGCTCGATGGGCGTGCAGAACCGGGAGTTCGGGTGGGCGGCCGGGGTGCCGGACTCGGGCGTCCAGTCGTTGCCGCGCCAGTCGGTGAGGTGCTCGGGGACCTCGTCCGTCATGCCCTCCCACCACACGCCGCCGTCGTCGGTGAGGGCGACGTTGGTGAAGATGGAGTTGCCCTTGGAGATCGCGCGCATGGCGTTCGGGTTGGTGGACCAGCCGGTGCCGGGGGCGACGCCGAAGTAGCCGGTCTCCGGGTTGATCACGCGGAACTCGCCGTCCTTGCCGGCGCGGATCCAGGTGATGTCGTCGCCCAGGGTCTCGGCCTTCCAGCCCTCGATCGTGGGGTCGATGAGGGCGAGGTTGGTCTTGCCGCAGGCCGACGGGAAGGCGCCGGTGATGTGGTAGGACCGGCCCTCGGGGTTGGTCAGCTTGAGGATCAGCATGTGCTCGGCGAGCCAGGCCTCGTCCCGGGCCATCACGGAGGCGATGCGCAGCGCGTAGCACTTCTTGCCGAGCAGGGCATTGCCGCCGTAGCCGGAGCCGAAGGACCAGATGGAGCGCTCCTCGGGGAAGTGCACGATCCACTTGGTCTCGTTGCACGGCCACGGCACGTCCTGCTCGCCCGGCTCCAGCGGGGCGCCCACGGAGTGCACGGCCGGCACGTAGAAGGCCTGCTCGCGGGACATCTTGTCCAGCACGTCCTGGCCGATGCGGGCCATGATGCGCATCGACAGGACCACGTAGGCGGAGTCGGTGATCTCCACGCCGTACTTCGGGTCCTCGGCGTCGAGGTGGCCCATCACGAACGGGATCACGTACATGGTGCGGCCGCGCATGGCGCCGGTGAACGCGTCGTCGAGGATGCCGTGCATCTTCGCCGGGTCCATCCAGTTGTTGGTGAAGCCGGCGTCCTCCTCCTTCTCGGAGCAGATGAAGGTGCGGTCCTCCACGCGTGCGACGTCGGCGGGATCGGAGAACGCGGCGAAGGAGTTGGGGAACTTGTCCTCGGCCAGGCGGGTCAGGGTGCCCGCCGCCACGAGCTCGTCCGCGAGGCGGTCGCGCTCCTCCTCGGAGCCGTCGACCCACTGGACGGAGTCCGGCTGCGTCAGCTCTGCAATCTGAGCGACCCACTCGCGCAGCTGGGCGTAGTCCGTGGGCGCGTCCGCCAGGGCGCGATCCGCGAACGAGGTGGTGGCGTTGTCAGCCATGGTGGAGAGTCCTCCCATTGGGGTCCGGGGCCGTTCCGTCCCGTCCACTCCGATGCGTGCACCGCCGAAGCGCGCACCACATCGTTGTGGCCGCACGGTCCTGCCATGGTACCCGAGCCCGGCTATCATGGCCGCGCCCCCGCCACACCCCCGACACAGACCGCCGCAGACCGTCGATTTGCACTTCGCCGGAGAGGTCCTGTAGTGTTCTACGAGTTCGAGCCGCTCCGGCGGATCGGATGATGCGCCCATAGCTCAGCTGGATAGAGCGTCTGTCTACGGAACAGAAGGTCAGGGGTTCGAATCCCTTTGGGCGCACGATCGGAAGGCCCCGCTCCTGCTGGAGCGGGGCCTTCGTCATGTCGGCGCGCCTCTGCCACGCGCGCCGCCGCGGAGGTCAGCGCCCCGGAACCACGAAGTGCGTCAGGGCGGCGTCGCGGCCGTCGAGCTCGGCCCACGGCTTCTCCACCCGGAACACCTGCATCCCGAGCGTCGGGTAGTGCTCGCTCATGCGCAGCGCCGCGTCCTGGTCCGAGTCCAGGCTCATCAGCCGCATGCCCAGCTCCTGCACCCACGGCATGTGGCCCACCACCAGCAGCCGTCGCGTGGTCTCCTCCGTCTCGTTGACGACGGCCAGGGCCCGCGCCGCGTCGGCGCCGTAGAGCCGCGGGTCCAGGTAGGGCGTGGGTGCCAGCTCGCCCAGGCGCTCGCACACCCACACGCACGTCTGACGGGTGCGCAGCGCATCGGAGCACACGACGGCGTCCGGGACGAGGTCGTGCTCGCGGAGCCAGTCGCCGGCGGCGGGCGCCTGGGCGTGGCCTCGCTCGGCGAGCGGGCGGGCATGGTCGTCGGCCGCGTCGGGCCAGCCGGCCTTGGCGTGCCGGAGGACGATCAGGGTCTTCGCGTCGGCGGTGCTCATGCGGCCAGGCTACGGCGACGGCCCCCGCTCGGGTGAGCGGGGGCCGTCGTCGGACACGGGCGGGCGCGGGTCAGATGCTGTACTCCGGCGCCGCCCACACGACCACCTCGGGGTGGCGGTAGAAGCGGTAGCCCTGGCCGCGCACGGTGCGCACGGTGTTCGCGAGGCGGCCGAGCTTGGCGCGCAGGCGGCGGATGTGCACGTCGATGGTGCGCTCGTTGGGCACCTCGTCGGCGTTGCGCCACAGGGCGTCGAGCAGCTCCTCGCGGCCGACGGTGCGCTCGCCGTTCTCCACGAGGTAGTTCAGGAGCTCGAACTCCTTGAAGGTGAGGTTCAGCGACTCACCGTCCAGCTGCACCTCGCGCCGGGACAGATCGATCAGCACACCGGGCTGGCGCGTGGACACGGGGGCCGGCGCCTGCGCCAGGTCGGGACGGGTGCCGCCCTGCACGGTCGGGTCGCCGAGCACCTGGCGCACGACCTCGATGTCGCGGCCCTCCGCGCCGGCGGGGGCCAGGGCGACGGCGGCGTGCGACTCCGCCCCGGGGACGAGGGACTCCACGTAGTGGCGCAGCTCATTGGCCAGCCGCGTGAGGGAGGTGCCGGCGGCCGAGGCGGCCAGCTCGTCCATGCCCACGTAGATGACGAACCCACGGGCCTCGTTCTCCCGGGCCACCGCCTGGGGACCCGGGATGCCGTTCGGCGCCAGGACCGGCGTCGGCGCCGTCTGGGAGTCGGGGGCGTCGGTGCCACCGGCCAGGCGCAGGCCTGCGCGGGCCTGGCCTCGGCGGGACATGCCGTCGGCCCGGCGCTGCGCGTTGCGGACGGAGATGTGCACGTATCCGGCGGACTGACCCATGGCCACCACTCCTCTTTCGGCTCATGGCCCCTCCACCGCTCGGTCGGTGCGGCGGACGAGGCGTCACATGACAAGAATGTGACTTCACCGAGGGGACTGGCAAGTAACGTTCGCACTTTTGTCTCATTATTTGAGAAGAAGAGTCCTGAATGTGCTCAACATCACTATTCGCGGATCGGAATAGCGTCGCGCCGTCGCTCGGCTCGCCCGCGTGACTCTCTCATTGTTCAACAGGTGGGAGCGCGCCGCAGGACCAATGAGTATGCGGAATATTTATGCAGGAGACTGCCAGGTTTTCCATGTGACGCCATGATGACGGGTCACAGCGGGTCGTGACGTCCACTAGATGGACGACACATTGGCGGCCCCGCTTGACGTCCCCGCCGGAGACGCTCCCGTGAGACGACCACGGCCCCCGCCGGGTGGGGGCGGGGGCCGTGGTCGTCTCGTGGCGGACGCGGAGGTCCGATCAGGTCATTCCGCCAGACCGTAGAGCCGGTCGCCGGCGTCGCCGAGGCCGGGGACGATGTAGGACCGCTCGTCCAGGCGCTCGTCGACGGCGGCCAGGTACAGGTCCACCTCGACGTCGCCCAGCGAGGCCTCCAACCGCTCGATGCCCTCGGGCGCTCCGAGCAGGCAGAGGCACGTGACCCGCGCCGCGCCGCGCTGGTAGAGGAAGCGGATGGCCTCGATCAGCGTGCCTCCCGTGGCCAGCATGGGGTCCAGGACGAACACGTGACGCCCGGACAGGTCGGCCGGCAGCCGCTCCGCGTAGGTGACGATGTCCAGCGTCTCCTCATTGCGGGCCATGCCGAGGAACCCGACCTCGGCGGACGGCGCCATCTTGGTCATCCCCTCCAGCATCCCGAGCCCCGCGCGCAGGATCGGCACGACCAGCGGACGCGGCCGGGCCAGCCGGAAGCCGGTGGTCTCGGTCACCGGGGTCTCGATCCGCACCTCCTCCATGGCCACGTCGCGCGTCGCCTCGTAGGCGAGCAGCATCACGAGCTCCTCCGTGAGCTGCCGGAAGATCATGGACGGGGTCTTCTTGTCCCGCAGGACGCTGAGCTTGTGGGCCACGAGCGGGTGGTCGACGATGTGGACGCGCATGGCGCCCACGGTACCGCCCACGCGCGCCCCTGCGCCCGTCCCCGCGCCCGCGGGGGCGCCGACACCGCCGCTAGGCTGGCCGCGTGTCCGCCCCCGTCCCCTCCCCCGCGCCCACGGCCGAGCAGGAGCACGCGTGGATGGGCCTGGCACTCCGGGCCGCCCGCGTGGCCGGAGCGGCCGGCGACGTGCCGATCGGAGCCGCCCTCGTGGCCGGCGACGGGGCCGTCCTGGCCGTCGTCGGGAACGAGCGCGAGCAGCACCACGACCCCACCGCCCACGCCGAGGTCCTCGCGCTGCGCCGCGGGGCGGAGCTGCGGGCCGCCGCCGGGGCGGGCGACGGCTGGCGCCTGACGGACTGCACCCTCGTGGTGACCCTGGAGCCCTGCCCCATGTGCGCCGGTGCGCTGCTGCTGGCCCGCATCCCGCGCGTCGTGTTCGGGGCATGGGACCCGAAGGCGGGCGCGTGCGGCTCGGTGCTGGACGTGGTCCGCGACCCCCGCTTCAACCACCAGGTGCAGGTCCGCGCCGGCGTCCGCGCCGAGGAGAGCGCGGCGCTGCTGCGGGAGTTCTTCGCGGCACAGCGCGGCTGAACGCGCCCGCGCCCGACGACGGCGGGCGGCCGGTTTGGGCGCGCCGCCGCGGCTCGGGTAGGGTGTCCTGGTCTGGTGACGTGTCCGAGCGGCCGAAGGTGCAGCACTCGAAATGCTGTGTACGGTAACCCCGTACCGTGGGTTCAAATCCCACCGTCACCGCCAGATGTGCAGCCCGGGAGCCTCGTGCTCCCGGGCTTTCGCCATGCCGGGGCGGGTCCGGCCGCCGCCTCAGCGCGGCAGGACCGCGTCCAGGAACGAGGCCACCGCGGACCACGAGATGGAGGCGTGCACGGCGCTGGCCGGCACACCGGTGCGGAGCACCTCCGCGCTGCGGGTCTTCGCGGTCATCATGCCCAGGTCGTGGCCGCCCTCGGCCACCGAGTAGAACGCGGTGCGCAGTCCGGCGGCCTCGGCGGCCCGGTACAGCTCGAGGCTCTGTCCCCACGGGACCGTGACGTCCTTGCGCCCGTGGACGACCAGCAGGGGCGGCGAGTCCGGGCGCACGTGCGTGATCGGGGAGGCCAGCCGGGTCAGGCCGCCCGAGGCCAGGACGGGCACCCCCAGCATGTCCGACTTGGTGCTGCGGTCGTCGAGGTGGCAGTGCTTCAGCCGGTTCGCGCGGTTGTAGTCCGCGCACGCGCCCGGGAGCATCTGGCGGTTCATCGTCAGGAAGTCCGTGGGGCCGAAGAAGTCCACGATCGCGTGGACGCGGTCCTCCTCCGGGATCGCGTGGCCGCCGTCGGGCACCTCCCGGCCGGGCGGCGGCACCTGCTCGCGGTCCAGGTCCTGTCCGCCCGTGAGGCCGGCCATGAGGGCGTTCCAGCCGCCCGACGACGAGCCGGCCACGGCCACCCGCCCCGCGTCCAGCTGCAGGCCCGGGGCGTTGCGTCGTACCCAGCGGACCGCCGCCGTCGCGTCCTCCACCTGGGCGGGGAACGTGCCCTGCTTGGAGCTGCGCACCGAGAACGCGGCGACGGCGTAGCCGTGCGGGACCAGGCCGCGGGCGACGTCGACACCGTCGCTGTAGCCGCGATCGCTGCGCCAGCCGGAGCCCGCGTTCCACACGAGGACCGGGAACGGGCCCTGGCCCGGCGGCCGGTGCACGTCGATGCGTCCGGCGCGCCCGGGCAGGGCCGCGTACGTGTGCCCGGTGGAGCTGCGCATGCCGTACAGGGCCGTCGCGTTGGCGCCCAGCGGCCCGGCGGGCGCGCCGGCCAGGTCGGTGACGACGGCCACCCCGCCCACCGCGAGGGCGCCGACCCCGAGGCCGAGCGCGGCGCGGCGGGACACCCGCGGGGACCGTGCGGTCGACGTCATGGGCCCCCTTCCGGTGCGGAGCTAGGCACCCCGCCCCGGCGAGCGTAGCCGAGCGGCGGGGGCCGACCCCCGTACCGTGTCCGCGGCCGGTGCGATCATGGGGCCATGTCTGTTCGGGTGCTGGCCATCGGCAAGAAGCATGAGGCGTGGGTCGTCGACGGGATCGACCGCTACGAGCGGCGTCTCAAGAAGCCCTACGACCTCTCGTGGCGTCTGCTGCCGCACTCCGCGCGGCAGGAGGAGGCGGCGCGCACGGAGGAGTCGGACCGGATCCTGGGCGCGGTCGGCGCGGACGAGCACCTGATCCTGCTGGACGAGCGGGGGACGGCGTTCGACTCGCCGGGCCTGGCGCGGCACCTGCAGGGCCGGTTCGACGTCGGCGCCCCGGTGACGATGGTCATCGGAGGCGCGTACGGGGTGGACGCCCGGGTCCACGCCCGCGCGGACCGCGTCTGGTCCCTGTCCCCGCTCGTCTTCCCGCACCAGCTCGTCCGGCTGATCCTGGCGGAGCAGGTCTACCGAGCCCAGGAGATCTCCGCCGGCCGACCGTACCACCACGCATGAGCGGGCCCGCGGAGACCGCAGCGGGCACGGCCACTCCCGCGGCCGACGTCGTCCTGGGCCGGTTCACCGAACCCACGCGCGCCTGGTTCACGGGCGCGTTCGAGGCCCCGACGCCGGCCCAGCTCGGCGCGTGGGACGCGATCTCCTCCGGGCGGCACGCCCTGGTGATCGCGCCGACCGGCTCGGGCAAGACCCTCTCCTCCTTCCTCTGGGCGCTCGACTCGTTCGTGCGCGAGCCCGCCGCCGAGGGGACGGCGGCCACCCGCGTCCTCTACGTCTCGCCGCTGAAGGCGCTCGGCGTGGATGTGGAGCGGAACCTGCGGGCCCCGCTGGTGGGCATCACGCAGACCGCCGCGCACCAGGGCAGGCCCGTGCCGCGCGTCCGGGTGGGTGTGCGCTCCGGAGACACCCCGGCGGCCGAGCGGCGGCGCCTGCAGCAGGATCCGCCGGACATCCTCATCACCACGCCCGAGTCGCTGTACCTCATGCTCACCTCGCAGGCCCGCGCGGCGCTGACCGGGGTCCGCACGGTGATCGTGGACGAGGTGCACGCCGTGGCCGGGACCAAGCGCGGCGCCCACCTGGCCGTCTCCCTCGAGCGCCTGGACGCCCTGCTGGACGCGCCCGTGCAGCGGATCGGCCTGTCCGCCACGGTCGAGCCGGCCGCCGAGGTGGCCCGGTTCCTCGGCGGCACCCAGCCGGTGACGGTGGTGCGGCCCGCCTCGGCCAAGCGCTGGGACCTGACGGTCACGGTGCCGGTGCCGGACCTGACGGACCTCTCCTCCCCCGCCGCAGCCCACGACCTGGGGCCCGGCTCCTCGACGGGCGGGCTCGGTGACGAGGGCGCGGTGACGGGCGGGTCCATCTGGCCGCACGTCGAGGAGCGGATCGTGGACCTGGTGGCCGAGCGGCGCTCCACACTCGTGTTCGCCAACTCCCGGCGCCTGGCCGAGCGGCTCACCGGTCGGCTCAACGAGATCTGGGAGGCCCGCGCCGAGGCGGCCGCCGCGGCCGAGCACCCGGACGCCGTCCCCGGCTTCCGCACGCCGGACCCGACCGGCTTCCACGGCCCCGCCCAGGTGGCCGGGCAGACCGGCACCGGATCGGGCACCGTCTCCGACTTCGCCCGCGCCCACCACGGCTCCGTGTCCAAGGAGCAGCGCGCCATCGTCGAGGAGGCGCTGAAGACCGGCCAGATCCGCTGCGTCGTGGCCACGAGCTCGCTCGAGCTGGGCATCGACATGGGCGCGGTGGACCAGGTGATCCAGGTGGAGTCGCCGCCCTCGGTGGCCTCCGGTCTGCAGCGCGTGGGCCGCGCCGGCCACCAGGTGGGCGAGGTCTCCCGCGGCGTGTTCTTCCCCAAGCACCGGGGCGACCTCGTGGACACCGCCGTCGTGGCCGAGCGCATGACGGCCGGGCGCATCGAGTCGCTGCGGATCCCCGCCAACCCGCTGGACATCCTCGCCCAGCAGACCGTGGCCGCCGTCGCCGTCGCGGACCTGGACGCACAGGAGTGGTTCGACCTCGTGCGCCGGTCCGCGCCGTTCGCGACGCTGCCGTTCTCCGCCTACGAGTCCGTGCTCGACCTGCTGGCCGGCCGCTACCCCTCGGACGAGTTCGCCGAGCTGCGCCCGCGCATCCTGTGGGACCGGGAGAACGGCACGCTCGCCGCCCGCCCCGGCGCGCAGCGCCTCGCAGTCACCTCGGGCGGCACCATCCCGGACCGCGGCCTGTTCGGGGTGTTCCTGGCCTCCGACGGCGGCGCGGACGGCACCCCCGGCGGCGCGGCGGCCGGGGACACGGCCGAGTCGGCGGGCTCCGCGTCCGCGGGCTCGGCCCGCTCCGGCGGGCGCCGGGTCGGCGAGCTCGACGAGGAGATGGTCTACGAGTCCCGCGTGGGGGACGTCATCCTGCTGGGCGCCACGAGCTGGCGCATCGTGGACATCACCGCGGACCGCGTCCTGGTGCTGCCCGCCTACGGGCAGCCCGGCAAGCTCCCGTTCTGGCGGGGCGACGCCGCGGGCCGGCCGGCGGAGCTGGGCGACGCCGTCGGGCGCTTCCGCCGCGAGCTGGACGCGGACCCCGAGGCCGGCCGCACCCGCCTGGCCGCCGCGGGCCTGGACCCGTGGGCGCAGGACAACCTGCTGGCCTACCTGAAGGACCAGCGCGAGGCCACCGGGGTGCTGCCCACCGAGCAGACGCTCGTGGTGGAGCGGTTCACGGACGAGCTCGGCGACTGGCGCGTGGTGCTGCACTCCCCCTACGGCATGGCGGTGCACGCCCCGTGGGCGCTCGCGGTGGGGGCGCGGCTGGCGCAGCGGTACGGGCTGGAGACCGGCTCGGGCGCGGCGATGGCGGCCGACGACGGGATCGTGCTGCGCATCCCGCTGATGGACGCGGAGCCGCCGGGCGCGGAACTGTTCGAGTTCACGGCCGAGGAGCTGGACGAGATCGTCACGGCGGAAGTCGGCGGGTCCGCGCTGTTCGCGGCCCGGTTCCGGGAGAACGCGGCCCGGTCCCTGCTGCTGCCGCGCCGTGACCCCGGGCGACGGACCCCCCTGTGGCAGCAGCGGCAGCGGTCCGCGCAGCTGCTGGACGTGGCACGGAAGCACCCGCGGTTCCCCGTGATCCTGGAGACCGTGCGCGAGGTGCTCCAGGACGTCTACGACCTCCCGGCGCTCAAGGAGCTCGCGGGGCGGGTGTCCTCACGGGCCGTCCGGCTCGTGGAGGTCACGACGACGGCGCCCTCGCCGTTCAGCCAGTCCATCCTGTTCGGCTACATCGCCCAGTTCATCTACGAGGGCGACTCCCCGCTGGCCGAGCGCCGCGCCGCCGCGCTCTCCCTCGACCCGGCGCTGCTGTCCGAGCTGCTGGGCACGGAGGAGCTGCGCGAGCTGCTGGACGCCGGGGTCATCGCCGAGGTCGAGGCCCAGCTGCAGCGGCTCGCACCCGACCGGCGCGCCCGCGGGGCCGAGGGCGTGGCGGACCTGCTGCGCCTGCTGGGGCCGCTATCCGTGGCCGAGGCCGCGCGGCGCACACGGGCCGAAGGGGAGACGGAGGAGGCCGCGGACGAGGCCGCCGTCGCCGGGATGCTGGCGGAGCTCGAGCGCGCCGGCCGCGCGTTCCGCCTGCGCCAGGACGGGGTCGAGCGGTTCGCCGCCGTCGAGGACGCCGCCCGCCTGCGGGACGCGCTCGGCACGCCGATCCCCCACGGGGTGCCCACCGCGTTCCTCGACCCGGTCGACGACCCGCTCGGGGACCTCGTGGGCCGCTATGCCCGCACCCACGGCCCCTTCACCGCGGCCGAGGCGGGGGCCGCGCTGGGGCTGGGGGGCGCCGTCGTGCTCTCGGTGCTGCAGCGCCTGGCCACCGAGCGCCGCGTGAGCACGGGCGCGTTCCGGCCGGAGGGCACCCCCGGGGCCACCGGCCTGGACGCCGAGTGGTGCGACGCCGAGGTGCTGCGGCGGATCCGCATGCGCTCCCTCGCCGCGCTGCGCGCCGAGGTCGAGCCGGTGGACCAGGCCGCGTACGCCCGGTTCCTCGCCGACTGGCAGCACCTGCGGCCGCGGGCGGGGCGCGACGGGGCCTGGCGGCCGCCGGCCACGCTCGAGGGCGTGGACGGGGTGGCCACCGTCCTGGACCAGCTGGCCGGCACGCCCCTGCCCGCGAGCGCGTGGGAGTCCCTCGTGCTGCCCGCCCGCGTGCGGGACTACGCCCCCGCCCTGCTCGACGAGCTGCTGGCCACGGGCGAATACGTGTGGTCGGGCGTCGGGGAGGCCGCCGGCAACGACGGCTGGGTGGCCCTGCACCCCGCCGACGCCGTGGACCTCACGCTGCGCCTGCCCGAGCCCGCCGAGGCGACGCCGGCCGACGCCGCCCTGCGCGCGGCCGTGCTGGAGGTGCTCGCCGGCGGTGGGGCCTGGTTCTTCCCGCAGCTCGTGGAGCGGGTGCGGGCGGCGCAGGCGGCGGGCGACGACGGCGACGCGGGTGGCGCAGGCGGGGCGGGCGGGCCCGACCCGCACCGCGACCCGGCCGACCTGGCCCGCGGCCCCGCGGTGCTGGGCGCGCTGTGGGGCCTGGTGTGGGACGGCCGGGTCGGCAACGACACGTTCGCCCCCGTCCGCGGCCTGCTCTCGCTCGGCAAGACCGCGCACCGCACCGGGCGGCAGACGCCGCGGGCCCGCACCGCGCGGACGGGCGGGGCCGCGGGGGCGGCGGCCGGGCGCGGGCTCGGCGGACGGCTGGCCGGGGTGCGCGGGCGTGGCCGGTACGCGGGGCTCGCCTCGCCCGAGGGCGGCGCCCGGGGCTCGGCCGGTCTCACGGCGGGGACCGTCGGGCTCTCGGCCGCCGAGCAGGCCCGCTCGGCCGGCCGCTGGTCCCTGCTGCCCGCCGCCGAGCAGGACCCCACGATCCGCGCCCACGCCACCGCCGAGCTGCTGCTGGACCGGTACGGCGTGATCACGCGCGGCTCCGTGGTGGCCGAGGAGGTCCCCGGCGGGTTCGCGGGGCAGTACCGGCTGCTCACCCGAATGGAGGACGCGGGCCAGGTGCGCCGCGGCCACTTCGTCGACGGGCTGGGCGGCGCGCAGTTCTCCACCGGCGCGGTGGTGGATCGGCTGCGCGGGTTCCAGCGGGACGAGGAGGACGCCGCCGTCGACGCCGCCCCGCTCGCCCTCGCCCTGGCCGCGACGGATCCGGCGAACCCCTACGGCGCCGCGCTGGACTGGCCGTCCGTGCCGGCCGGGCCGGACGGCGTCGTGCCCACGGGCCATCGCCCGGGCCGGAAGGCGGGCGCCGTCGTCGTGCTGATCGCGGGGCGGCTGGCCCTCTACATGGAGCGTGGCGGGCGCACGCTGCTCGCGTTCACGGAGGAGCCGGGCGAGCTGCGGGCCGCGGCGGAGGCGCTCGTGTGGGCGCTGCGCACCGGCCGCACCGAGCGGCTGAGCCTGGAGAAGGTCAACGGCGGGCCCGTGCTCGGCACGCCGCTGGCCGAGGCGCTGCTGGCCGCGGGGTTCTACTCGAGCCCATCGGGCATTCGGTTCCGGAACTGAGAACCCACGTCCGTCCGTCCTTCCGTCCGTCCGCAACGCGGGTTGAGTTGTCGCGGGTCCCGCCGTCGAACACCCGCGACAACTCAACCCGCGTTGCCCGGGGTGGCCCTGTCGCGGAGGCGGGGCCCGGGGGTAGGTTCGGCCCATGAGCATCGACGCCGCCCCGCCCGAGGACGTGGGCACCGCCCCCGAGGCCCTCGAGCACTCCCTGCCGCACCCCTCGGACCCCTCCGTCACCCCGTTCCTCCTGTTCGAGGGTGACGCCGGTGCGGCCATGGACGCCTACCTCACCGCGTTCGTGGAGCACCTGCCGGTCACCGAGGTCCGCCGCGACCTCTTCGACGACTCCTCCCCGCGCGGCGCCGAATGGGCGGGCAAGGTCCTGCACGGCGAGCTCGAGATCGCCGGCCAACGGCTGCGGTTCTTCGACTCCTTCACCCCGCACGGGTTCACGTTCACCCCGGCCATCAGTCTGTTCGTCGAGCTGCCGGACGCCACCGCGGTGGACGCGATCCACGACGCGCTCCTCGCCGACGGTGGCCGTGACTACATGCCGCCCGACGACTACGGCTTCTCCCGCCGCTTCGCGTGGGTCGGGGACCGCTTCGGCGTGACCTGGCAGCTCAACGCGGCCTGAGCCGGTGACGGCCCGTGCCTGAAGGCGACTCCCTCGTCCGCGTCGCGCACCGGCTCCGCCCCGTGCTCGAGGGCCGGGTCCTGACGCACGCGGATCTGCGCGTGCCCCGCCACGCCACCGCGGACCTGACCGGCTGGACGGTGGCCGAGGTCCTGCCGCGCGCCAAGTACCTGCTGATGCGGCTGACCCCGCCCGCGGCCCGCCCCGGCGCCCGTGCGCTCACCCTGATCTCGCACCTGAAGATGGAGGGGCGCTGGCTCGTCTCGGCCGTCGACGCGCGGTGGGACGCCCCCGCCTGGCAGGTGCGGGCGGTGCTGGAGACGGCGGAGCACCGCGTGCTCGGCGCCCAGCTGGGCCTCCTCACCCTCGTGCCCACCGCCGACGAGGCCGCCGTCCTCGGCTACCTCGGCCCCGACCTGCTGGACCCGGCCTGGGACACGCCCGACGACGGCGCCGCCCTGCTCGCCGAGGGCGTGCGGCGGCTCACGGCCCGGCCCGAGCGGCCGGTCGGCCTGGCCCTGCTCGACCAGCGGCTCGTCTCCGGGATCGGCAACATCTACCGCTGCGAGACCCTCCTGCTGGCCGGCATCGACCCGCACCGGCCGATCGGCGAGGTCGGCGACGTCGCCGGACTCGTGCTGCTCGCCCGGGACCTGCTGCGCGCCAACGTCCCGCCCGCCGCCCCCGCCACGGGTGCCCGGCGCCGGACCACGGGCGTGCGCCCGAACCCGGGGCGACCCTTCGGGGTCGAGGTGCTGGTCCCGTCCGGCCCGCCACCCGGCACGGCACCCGGCCGGACGCCGTCGTCCTGGGTCTACGGGCACGACCGCGCCCCCTGCCTGCGCTGCCGCGGCCCCGTCCGCCAGGAGGACTACGGCTCCCCCGAGGACGACGCGCGGCGGCTGTGGTGGTGCCCGCACTGCCAGCGCTGACCCGGACGCACCCGAGCGGTGGCCACGTGTCCTCCCCGCTCCCTACGCTGAACCCGCCCCGACCCGAGGAGAAGTCATGGCCGACCCGTTCCCGAAGGACCCGGAGGGCGCCGTCGTCGCGCTCGTGCTGGCCGGTGGCACCGGCGGCCGCCTCATGCCGCTCACCGCGGCCCGCGCCAAGCCGATGGTGCCGCTGGCGGGCCAGTACCGGCTGATCGACGTCGTCCTGTCCAACCTGACCCACTCGCGCCTGCGGGACGTGTGGGTCGTGGAGCAGTACCGCCCCTTCACGCTCAACCAGCACCTGGCCGGCGGCCGGCCGTGGGATCTCGACGGCACCCGCCACGGCCTGCGGCTCCTGCCCCCCGCGCAGGGCCGCGCCGAGGAGGGCTTCGCCCGCGGCAACGGCCACGCGATCGCCCAGCAGCTGCCGCTGCTGGAGCAGTTCGGCGCCGAGACCGTCGTCGTGCTCTCCGCGGACCACCTGTACCAGCTGGACCTGCGCCGCGTGCTGGCCGAGCACGCCCGCTCCGGCGCCGAGCTCACCGTGGTCACCACCGAGACGGACGAGGACCCCTCACGCTTCGGCGTCGTGCGGGTGGACGACGACGGCGCCGTGACCGACTACGCCTACAAGCCGGAGGACCCGGCGGGCACGCTCGTGGCCACCGAGGTGTTCGTGTTCGACGTCGCCGCGCTCTCCGAGGTGGTCGGCGACCTCGTGGCGGGCGAGGACGAGGCGGCCACCAAGGACGAGGGCGAGACCGATGAGGACGGCGACCCCGTGGGCTCCTCCCTCGGCGACTACGGGGAGAGCATCATCCCGGCGTTCGTGGCGCGGGGGCGCGTGCGGGAGCACCGCCTCGTCGGGTACTGGCGGGACATCGGCACCCTGGACGCGTACGTCCGCGCCCACCGGGAGATCCTCGAGGGCACCGGCCTGGACGTCGCCGCCGAGGGCTGGCCGCTGATCACCAACCCCCACCAGGCGCCGCCGGCGTGGGTGGCCCCGGACGCCCGCGTCTCCGGCTCGCTGCTCAGCCCGGGCTGCCGGATCGAGGGCGAGGTCTCGGACAGCGTGGTCGGCCCCGGGGTGGTCGTGGCGGCCGGCGCCACGGTGCGCGGCAGCCTCCTGCTCGGCGACTGCGAGGTCCCCGCGGGCGCGGTGCTGGACACCGTGGTGGTCGACGTCGGCGGGGCGGTCCCGGCGCACGAGGTGACGGGGCGCGCCGCGCCGGCCGAGGAGGTCGTGGTGCTCACCCCGCAGGACCGCGGCCCGGCCGAGGACGAGACCACCGGCTCCGGCCGGCCCGGCCGGTCGGACTGAGCGGCGCCGGTCGGACGCAGCCGCGCCGGGCTGGGAGGATGGACCCGTGGCCGTCCCCTCTCCCCTCCCCCCGCGCAACGGCGTCAACGCCACGCGCCTGCGCCTGCCCACCTCCGGCTGGCCCACCGCGCAGGACTACGTGCTGCACCGGTTCGGCCACGTGGACCCGGACGGCATCCGCGCGCGCTTCGCCCGCGGCGAGGTGGTGGCCGCGGACGGCACCGCCCTGACCCCGACGACGCCGCTCGGCGTCCACGACGACCTCTGGTACTACCGGGACGTCCCCCACGAGGAGCCCCTGCCGGTGGCGCACACGCTCCTGCACCGCGACGAGCACCTCGTGGTCATCCACAAGCCACACTTCCTGCCCACCACCCCGGGCGGCCGCTTCGTCCAGGAGACCGCGCTGGTGCGGCTGCGCAACGAGCTCGGCCTCGATGACCTCGTGCCCCTGCACCGGCTCGACCGGGCGACGGCGGGCGTCGTGATGTTCTCCGCGAACCCGGCCACCCGCGGCGCCTACCACCTGCTCTTCGAGCGGCGTGCCGTGGCCAAGACCTACGAGGCCGTGGTGCTCCTGCCGGACGCCCCCGACGACGGCGCCCGCCGCCCCGGTGCCCCGGCCGACCCCGTCCTGGGGCGATTCCCGCTGACCGTGCGCAGCCGGATCCGCAAGGACAAGGGGGTCCTGCGCTCCGTGGTGGAGGAGATCCCACCGGCCGCATCGGGACGCCGGGCGGGCGCGCCGGTGCGGACCCGGCGGGCGAACCGGCCCCACGCCGGGGCGAACGCGGAGTCCCGGGTAGAGCTGCTGGGCGTCGGCGTCTCCGCCGGGACGCTGGCGGGGCGGCGCGTGGCGCACCTGCGACTCACCCCGCGCACGGGCCGCACCCACCAGCTGCGCATCCACCTGGCCGCCCTGGGCCTGGGCATCGCGTTCGACCCGTTCTACCCGGAGCTGCTCGACCTCGCCCCGGACGACATCGCCCGGCCCCTGCAGCTGCTCTCCCGGTCGCTGCGCTTCACGGACCCGGTGACGGGCGAGGAGCGGGAGTTCACCTCCCCCGCCCAGCTGCAGGAGCGACCGCGGTGACGGGCGGGGATCCGGCCGCCCTGATGGACGCGCTCGGAGTGTGGTTCCATCCGCTCACCGCGCTGCTCGTGGCCCTGGACGCCCCGATCCCGCCCGTCCCGTCGGAGGTGGTGGTCATCGGCTCGGGGGCGCTCGCGGCCGAGGGCCGGGTCTCCCCCGTGGCCGCGGTGCTGGCGGCGTGGCTGGGCTGCTGGGCCGGGGACGTCGGCCTCTACGCGCTGTTCCGCCACGGCCTCGCCGACCGCCTGGACCGTTGGGCGTGGTGGCGTCGGATCCACCGGGGGATCCGGAGCCTGCTGGTGCGGGTGGGCCCGGCGGGCAGCCTGGCGGGGCTGTCCGTGCTGCGGTTCGTCTCGGGCGGACGGACGGCGTCGATGGCGGCGGCCGGGATCGGCGGGATCCGCTGGCCCGTGTTCCTGTGGCTGTCCGGGGCGGGCTCGCTCGCATGGTCCGGGTCCATGGTGGGGCTCGGCTGGATCACCGGCCGGGCCACCGGCCTGCCGTGGTGGGCGTCCGCGGTGGTCGGCATGGTGTTCGGTACCCTTGCAGGGTTGATGATCGCGGGGATCGTGGCCCACCGTCGCCGGGGCCGGAAGGGGTGAGCATGCAGGACGCGTCCTCCGAGTCCCGCGCCGCCCTCGAGCGCCTCCGGGGCGCCTCAGCGCCCCGTCCCGACGACGACGCGACGCGTGCCCCCGCGGCGCGCCCCCGCCGCGCCCTGGCCGCGCCCGGGGAGATCTCCCGCCGCGATCTGCGCCGTCACGAGCGCGCCCTGCGCTCGGGCCGACCCGAGACCGCCGCCGGGCGCCGCGTGCGCGAGGACCGCCGCGCGGACGTGCACCGCGCCATGGACCGCCTGCGCACTCCGGGCGCTCCCGCCGAGCAGCGCCCACGCCGGGACCTCAGCGAGATCCTGGACCGCCTCGGCAGCCCGGACCTCGCCCGTTTCACCGACCCGCTCGTCGGCACGGTCGAGCGCATCCTCCCCGCCCCGGGGCGGGACCCGGAGAAGGCCGCGGAGGCCGCACGCCGCCGCACTGCGGCCGAGGAGCGCCGGCGGGCCCGCCTGCGAGCCGGCCGGGAGCGCGCCGCCGAGGCCGCCCGTCGCCGGGCCGCCGAGCACGAGCGGCTCGCCGCCGAGGCCGCCGCCGCCGCCCAGGCCCGCGATGCCGCCCGGGCTCGCGACGCCGCCGCCCTCCAGGCCCGCCTCGACGAGGAGGCCCGCCGGGCCCAGGCCGCGCGGGTGGCCCGCCGCCGCCGCGAGGAGGAGAAGCAGCGCCGTCGGCGTGAAGCCGAGCGGCGCCGTCGGGTGGCGGCCGAGGAGAAGGCCCGTGCCGCCGCCGAAGCGGAGGCCCGCCGCCGGGAGCGGGAGGAACGGCGCCGCCGGGAGGCGGAGGTCGCCGCCGAGCGCGCCCGCGTGCAGGCGGAGCGGCGGGCCCGCGAGGAGGCCGCGCTCGCCGAGCGGGAGCGGCTCCGGCTCGAGGCGGAGGCGGAGGCGGAGCGCCGTCGGCAGGCGGCCGAGGCCGAACGCCGTCGCCTCGAGGCCGAACGCGTCGAGGCCGAGCGGCGCCGTCGGGCCGAGGAGGCCGAGCGGCGCCGTCGCGAGGCGGAGGAGGCCGCCCGCCGCGAGGCCGAGCGACGTCGTCGCCAGGCCGCACGCGTCCGCGCCCACACCGTGCTGCACGCCGAACGCGCCCTCGCCCAGGCTCGGCTCCTCGAGGACCGCGCCCGGGAGGCCGAGCGCCGCGCGGCGGAGGACGCCGCCCGCCGCCGTCGCGAGCACGAGGAGCGGGAGTCCCGCGCGCTCGCCCGGGCCGCGCGCGAGCTCGAGGGCCTCGAGGTCTTCCCGGCCGCCGCCGACCGGCCGCTGCTGTCCGACCCGGAGGAGCGGCTCACCGATGAGGAGCTGTTCGCCCGGGCCCGGGTGGCCCTGCCCGAGTGGCGGCGGCGGCAGCGGCTCTCCACGAAGGCGCAGGCAGTCCAGGCCGAGGCCACCGCCCACTCCTCGGCGGGGCCGGTCACGGGCGCCCTTCCCCTGATCCCCGGCTACACCCCCGCCCCGCCCGAGGAGCCGGCCGGCTCACCGACCCCTGCGGACCGACGCGGCCAGACGCTGCTGACCGTCGCGTGGGCGCTGTTCGTGCTCTCCAGTGCGTGGGGCCTCGGTCTGGCCGGCCGCGTCCCCGGGCTCGGCGCGCTCGATGCCGGCGCGTACCCGCTCACCGCCGACGGCAGGCACGGCCCCGGCGCGAGCGTGTTCGGACTGTTCCCGCTGCATGCGGCGATCTGGCCGGTGCTGTGGCTGCTGACCGGGATGTACGCGCTCCGGCAGTGGGGGCCGGGCCAGGGCGCGGCGCCGCGGCACCGCCGTATCCGGGGCGCGGTCGCGGGGGCCCTGCTGGCGCTGGCGCTGTGGTTCCCCCTGGCCGTCCTGGCGCCCTGGGGCCTCGAGGTCATCCCGTGGCTGTTCGCCCTGGTCCTCATGCTCGGTGTGGTCCGGCGACTCGGGGCCCACCCGACGGCCCGCCGCGTCGCACGGGTGGCCGAGGACGGCGCGCTCGGGGTGCTGCTGGGCACCCTCCTCGCCGGCGCGCCCACCGCGGTGGGCGCCGCCCTCCACGCCTGGGGCGTGCACGTGGACTGGTTCCCGACCGAGCTGCTCGCCCTGTTCGTGCTGGTGGCCCTGCTGCTGGCGGCCCTGCGCCTCGTGCTCGGCGGGCGCGGCCGCATGGGTGTGGCCCTGGGCATGGCCTGGACCCTGCTCTGCCTCGCCCTGCCCCGTCTGCTGCCCAGCCCGCTCGGGACGGAGCAGAGCGTGTGGGTGGGCTTCGCGGCCGCCTTCGGGGCGCTGCTGCTGGTCACCACCGCGGCCGTGCGCCGCTCCTGGGCCCGCCAGATCGAGCGCGACGCCGCCCGCATGCCCGCCCCGTCCAGCGCCTGAGCCTGGCCCCACTCAGCGCCCGGGTGCGCCCGGCACCGGGACCCACCGGCCGCCCTCGCGCCGGAGCACGTCCAGCCGGCCCGTCACGGCGACGCCGGCCACCGCCTCCGCCATCCGCCGCGCCACCTCGGCGGCCTCGGCGTCCTCGCCGGCCCGGTGCGAGCCGGGCACCGTGAAGCGCAGCACGATCCGCGGGACGCGCGCCACGACCTCGATGTCCTTGGCCGCGAGCACGTGCGTGGCCTGGACGGCCGCCTCGGCCAGGTCCATGACCTCTTCGGGCCGGTGGCCGGGCAGGAGGTCGCCGATCTGCAGGCGGGCGCGGTAGGAGGGCATGAGCCCAGGGTAGGGGTGGCCGCAGCAACGGTGACGACTTCCCTCGTCGCACGGGCCGGGCCCACCCTTCCGCCCGCGGCGGACGCGAGCCCTCCCGTGTCCGGACCCGCTCGTAGGGTGGGGCGCATGACTCAGACCGCCACCCCGCAGACCGACGCCCCCGCCGTGCCCGCGATCTTCGAACCGATCGAGATCAACGGCGTGCGCGTGCGCAACCGCCTGATCCTGCCGCCGATGTGCCAGTACTCGTGCGAGGCGCGCGACGGCGTCCCCCACGGCTGGCACTTCCAGCACCTGGGCGCCCGCGCGGCCGGCGGCTTCGGGATCGTGGTGGCCGAGGCCACCGCCGTCACACCCGAGGGACGCATCTCCGCGTGGGACACCGGCCTGTGGAACGACGAGCAGCGGGACGCGTGGGCGCCGATCGCCGCGTTCATCGCCTCCCAGGGCGCCCTGCCCGCCATCCAGCTCGGCCACGCCGGCGCCAAGGCCTCGACCGTCCCCATGCACCCGGGCGCGGCCGCCGGGCAGCCGATCCTCGAGGGCCCCGACTCCTGGGAGACCTTCTCCCCCTCCGGCGTGGCCACCAACTCCATGGAGATCCGCACCCACGCGATGCGGGTGGACGAGATCCGGGAGACCGTCCAGGCCTTCGCCGACGCCGCCGAGCGCGCCGACCGTGCCGGCTTCGGCGCCGTGCAGCTGCACGCCGCCCACGGCTACCTCATCCACCAGTTCCTCTCGCCGCTGACCAACACCCGGACCGACGAGTACGGCGGGGACTTCGAGGGCCGCACCCGCTTCCTCAAGGAGGTCGTGGCGGCCGTGCGCGAGGTGTGGCCCGCGGACAAGGTCCTCGGTATCCGCATCTCCGGCTCGGACTGGGTCGAGGGCGGCTGGAGCATCGAGGAGACCGTCCGCCTGGCGCAGGAGCTGCAGGGGCAGGTGCACTGGTTCGACCTGTCCTCCGCGGGCATCGGGGACACCTACGAGGGCCCCCAGGGCCCCGGTTATCAGGTGCCGCTGGCCACCGCCGTGAAGGAGGGCACCGAGGGGATCGTGGTGTCCGCCGTCGGCTCGCTGACCGGCGCCGAGGAGGTCGCGGCCGTGGTGGACGAGGACCGCGCCGACGCCGTCTGTGTGGGTCGCGCCGCCCTGGCGAACCCGAACTGGCCGACCGCGGCCGCCCTCGCCCTCGACGTCCCCTCGGAGCAGGTGCCGATGGCCCGGCAGTACTTCCGCGCCAAGTGGTGAGCGGAACACGCGGGACCTGGTGTGCCCCCGGCGCGGAACTCCGGTAGAACAGAACCATGAGCGTGCGCACCCCCGACCCGAATCCGGGCTGGCTGTCCGACGAGGACCTCTACGAGGCCCGGCGTCGGCTGCCCATGGTGTATGTGGAGGCCATCCCGGTGCGGCTGGACTCCCTCGGCTACGTCACCGAGATCGGCTTGCTCTACGTGGCGGACGAGACCGGCACGTTCCAGCGGACGTTCGTCTCCGGCCGCGTCCAGTACCGGGAGACCATCCGCGCCGCGCTGATGCGCCACCTGGAGAAGGACCTCGGCCCGCTCGCGTTCCCGCAGCTGCCGCCGTCGGTGGTCCCCTGCACCGTCGCCGAGTACTTCCCGGCGCCGTCCGAGACCGGGCTGACGGACGACCGCCAGCACGCCGTGGCCCTGGTGTACGTGGTGCCGGTGACGGGTGAGTGCCAGCCGCGCCAGAACGCGCTCGAGCTGACCTGGCTCACCCCCGAGGAGGCCCTCGGCGAGGACATCCAGGCCGAGTTCATCGGTGGCCGCGGGGACCTGGTGCGCCAGGCCCTCGCCCACGTGGGATGGGGGCGCTGAGCATGGCACCGGTCGTCGGCGGCTACCTCCGCCATCTGAAGTCCCAGGACGTGCAGCCCGGGGACAGCTTCCTGACCCGCCGCGGCGAGCCCGCCCCGCCCGTGGCCTCGACCCGGGTGATGCGGGACGACTTCGGCACCCCCGCGCTCGTGATCGCCACCCTCGAGGGCGGCCGGGAGGTCAAGATCGCCCACGGCTCCGTGATCCGGGTCCGCACGGACCGCCCGGAGGAGCGCAGGGCCGTCCCGGACACCACCTTCTCCCCCGTGGACGCGGGGTCCCCCGAGGAGCGGATCGTCACCGTCGGCAAGCGCCACCTCGACGACACCGAGCTGACCGCCACCGCGGCCCGGCTCTCCCACGGGTTGAACCTGCGCTCCGGCTCCCAGCTGGAGGACGTGTTCGGCATGGCCGAGCGGCTCTACCTGCTGCACGAGGACACCGAGGGCACGCTCGCCACCCTGGGCCTGCTGACGAACCTGCCGTGGGACGGGGCCGTGGGGCGGTGGAAGTCCATCCAAGCCGCGCTGTCCCTGGCGTCGCTGATCCTGCGCGAGGAGGGCGAGCACATCGCCGCCGCCAACCTCGGTCGGCGCCTGCTCGAGGCGGACGAGGTCCCCTCCGAGCCGGGCCGGGCGTCCCGCGTGCTCGAAGTGCGCCAGCGTCAGCTCAACGAGCCGCCGCTCTACGACCGGGAGATCTCCCGCGCCCTGCAGGCCCGCGACGCCGAGGCCGAGTATCAGTGGCGCCGGGCCCGGTTCGGCCAGCTGCTCTACCTGCGTGCCCGCGGCGGCTCGGAGACGCTCACGGACGCCGACCTGGATTCCCGGATCGCCCGGGAGCTCGGCACGCTGCGCACCCTCGCCGACGAGCTCGAGGCGAAGGCAGCCACGCGCCGGTGAGGCCCAGCCGCGGGACGGGCGTCGAGAGCCGGCCCCGTCCCCGGTGACCCGCCCTCCGGGGTGCGGCTCGTGTGGCGCACCTCACTTTCCAGCCCCTGTCGGGGCCATGCTCCCGACATGACCGGCTCCGCACCCGCTCAGCTCCGCCCCCTCCGCTCCACGGACGCGCCCGCCGTCCTGGCGGCCTTCCACGCGGGCACCGTCGGCATGGCCGACCCCGGGGAGGTCACCGACGAGGCCTCGGCCCGCGCCTACGTCGACGGACTGGTCCAGGCGGAGGGGACGGACGCCGTCGCCGTGGTGGAGCGCGGGACGGACACGCTGATCGGCCTGGTCGCCGTCGTGCGCGACGAGGCGCACGGCACCGGCGCGCTCACCGCCTGGCTGCATCAGGGCTGGCGCGGGGACGCGATCATGTCGCGTGCGGCGACCACCGTGGCGGACGCCGAACTGGCCGAGGGAGGCCTCGAGCGGATCGAACTGGCCCACCGGGCGGACAGCCCGACGGCGGGGGCCGTCGCCCGGGCCGCCGGGCTCCGACACGAAGGCACGCAGCGCGGCCGCCTCCGCGCGGGCGGGCGACGGCTCGACGTGCACCGCGACGGCCGGCTGGCCACGGACCCGCTGCCCGAGGAGCGCGTCCGTCCCCTGCCGTGGGCCTCCGACGCCCGTCCCTGGGCCGACCGCTGACCGCGGCCCGCCCCCGACGACGCCCCACGACGCCGCCGCGCCCTCCCAGCCCGATGCCCCGCTAGTTGTAAGAGGTCATGACGTTGTTGACTCGGGCCGGGGCCAACGAGGCCGGAGGGGCGTCCCCGCAGGAGGTATGAGGCCGATGGTAGTTGTAGTGGTTCACCCACACGGCCAGCGCCTCACGCCGAGC
>NZ_VIGS01000114.1:0-607 GCF_006704135.1 Micrococcus sp. R8502A1 | reverse complement strand
ACCGGCTCAAGCAGTGGCGAGGGATCGCGATGCGCTCGGACAAGTACGCCCGGAACTATCACGCCGGGCTCTGCCTCGCCGCGACACTGCATTGGCTGACTACTATCCTTTAGCAACACGCCCTAGGTCTGCCTGGCGTTTGCCGGAGCGGGCGAGCCAAGCACGCACCTCTGCGGCGACCATCGAATTGAAATCCGAGCCGCTCTCCTCGTTCGAGTTCGTCATGGGCAAGACCCTATGGCTCAGGCGAACGGCGCACAAGGTCAGAGAAAAAAAGTTGCGATGACCGCAAGGCGAGGGCTGGGCAGATATGCGTACAGCGCATACAGTGTGGGCCATGAGCAATCACACCCGTTGTGTCAGGTCGAACCTGGCAGCCGAAATCAGTAGACGAGACCTAACCCAGGCCCGCGCAGCGGCACTGGCCGGTCTCACCCCGGACGGTCTTTCCAAGCGGATGTCCGGGCAGGTCGAATTCCGCCTAGGTGTTGTGGGTCATGAGGTTCTTGGCACGAGGCCCGGGCTGAGATGAGACGAGCGGGCCCCGCCCGGCAGGATGGAAGTTCCTCAACAACCCATCCGCTGGAAAGAGCCCGCTCATGACCCA
>NZ_VIGS01000014.1:0-47080 GCF_006704135.1 Micrococcus sp. R8502A1 | reverse complement strand
AAGGGTATAAGAGACTACAGTTTGCTATTCGTCTCAACGGAGACTGTTTTTTGGATATGATACGGGGCACACCGAGGTTGACACTTATGCGATCGTAGGCAGCGGCAGAGGGGTATAAGAGACAGGTCCCGGCCGCCCACCGCGGTCCCGCCCGCGAGAGCACCGACCTGGACTGGGAGGGCACGCCCGTGCGGCTCGTGCGCTCCACGGCCCGCACCCGCACCGTCTCGGCGGCGTGGCGCGACGGCCGCCTGCAGGTCAACGTCCCGGCCCGTCTCTCGGCCGCGCAGGAGCGCGAGTGGATCGGCCGGATGGTCGCGAAGGTGGGCGCACGCGGTGGGACGGGGCAGCCCGCGGCCGACCCGGACGGCCGCCCCGCCGACGCCCGCTCCGACGACGCGCTCCTGGCCTGGGCGGGACGGCTCTCGGCGGCACACCTGGGCGGGCGGGCCCGTCCGGTCTCGGTCACGTGGTCGGCCCGGCAGCGCCGCCGCTGGGGCTCGTGCACGCCGGGGCGCGGCACCATCCGGCTCTCGACGCAGCTGCGCGGCATGCCGGACTGGGTGGTGGCGGCGGTGCTCGTCCACGAGCTGGCCCACCTGCTGGAGTCCGGACACGGCCCGGCCTTCCGACGCCTCGTGGACCGGTACCCGCGCTACGCCGAGGCGATGGCCTTCCTCGACGGGGTCACCTTCGCCGAGGGCCGCGGTCGCACGGCGCCGGACCGGTGGGCGGAGGACGAGGACGCGGGTTGACACGACGGCGGGCGGCCCGCACCCGAGGTGCCGGGCCGCCCGCGGCCGTCGTGCCGAAAGGGGCTCAGCCCTCGCGCGGCGCGTCGCCGAAGCCGCCCTCGAGGAGCTTGCGCAGCTCGTCGTCGAGGGACTCGGTGCTGGCGTCCGCGGCGGAGCGGCGCCCGGTGTACCCGGCGGGGTCCTCGAGGTCCTCCGCCGTGGGCTGACGCTCGGGATGGCGCCAGATCTCCTCGCGATACTCCGTGCCGTGCTCGGCCGTGACGTGCTCCCAGAACGCGGCGGCCTCGCGCAGGCGGCGCGGGCGCAGCTCGAGGCCCACGAGGGCGGCGAAGGCCTGTTCGGCCGGGCCACCCGAGGCGCGGCGGCGGTTCATGGTCTCGCGCAGGGCGGCCGCCGACTCGAGCGGGCGCGCGGCCTCGGCGACCACCACGTCCACCCAGCCCTCCACGAGGGCGACGAGCAGCTCCAGCTGGTCCAGCGCGGCCTGCTGGGTGGCGTCCGGGGCGGCGATGAAGGACGCCCCGTCGAACACGGCCTGCAGGGAACCGGGGTCCATCGGGTCCACCGACTGCGCGGCCCGCTCGATGCCCTCGGTGTCCAGGCGGATGCCCGCGGCGTACTGCTCGACGGCGGCGTACAGGTCCCGCTCGAGCCACGGCGAGTGCAGGAACAGGCGCATGCGTGCGGCCTCACGCAGGGCCAGGTAGATGCGGATCTGGTCGTCCGGCACCGAGAGCCCGTCGCCGAACTCCTCGATGTTCACGGGGACGAGGGCGAGACGGTGGCCGGCGACGGGCAGGCCGATGTCCGTGCCCGAGAGCACCTCCTTGCCCAGGGCGCCCACGGCGCCCCCGAGCTGCAGGCCGAACATCGTGCCGCCCATGTTCTTCAGCATGGGCTGCAGCCCGCCGAGCAGGGAGGCGTCCATGCCCTCGGGGAGCTGACCCGGCAGCTGCTGCTCGATGGCCGCGGACATCGCACGGGACATCGAGATGGCCACGGGCTCGGTGAGCCGGCGCCACTGGTCCATGGTCGCCTCCACCCACTCGGCACGGGACCAGGCCACGCCGACGCTGCCGACGGGCTCGGTCTGCGTGACGCCGTCGAGCCACAGCTCGGCCAGCCGCAACGCCTCGTCCACCTCGCGTCGCGCGAACGAGCCGACGGCCGGGTCCTCGCCGGCCACGGCCTGGCGGGCGGCCTGCTTCGCCAGAGACCAGTTCACGGGGCCGTCCGAGCCGGAGCCGGAGCTCATCATCGCCTGGAACTGGGCCATGGCCTGCTGCATCATGGCCGGATTCAGCTGGGACGGGTCGAAGGGCACCCCGCCGGGGCCGCCCAGGCCCTCCATGGCGCGTCGGACTTCGTCCGGGTCGGGGCCCTGGCCGCCGAAGAGCTGCCGCAGCATCTCCTCCAGGGGGTCGCGGCCGTCGTCGGATCCGGGCGTGCGCGCGTCGTTGCTCATGTCTCCAGCGTATCCGCGTCGGCGCGACGCGCCCGCCCTCCCGACGTCGCGGCGGCGCGGTTCGCCCATGGCGCACGGCGTCGCGCGGGGCTGGCGGGGGTCGCTGCCCCGCGTAGACTGGTGTGACCGTCGCCGCGCGGCACGTGCCCGGCGGCGAGGACGGCCCGATCAGGACCCCCAGGAAAGACGGTGTCGCGTGCGCGCAGTGCCCTCGAGGACCACCCGCGTCACCCGCGTGCCCTTCTCCGGGTGGCTCGCCCTGGGCAGCGCCGGGCTGGCACTGCTGGCCCCCACCCCCTACATCCTCGAGGGCCCCGGCCCCGCCGTGGACCTGCTGGGCGAACGCGAGGGTCGACCGGTGCTGCGCGTCGAGGGCGGCGAGGCGGACCCGGGTGAGGGGACCCTGGCCATGACCACCGTGATGGTCGGGGGCCCGCCCATCGGCACCACCTCCCTGCTCGATCTCGGCCGCGGCCTGACGGACCCCGCCGTGGACGTGGTCCCGCGCGAGCTGATGTACCCCACCGGCGTCACCTCCGACGAGGTCGGCGAGGCCAATTCGGCGGCCATGTCGGACTCCCAGCAGACCGCGACCGCCGCGGCCCTGCACGAGCTCGGCCGGGAGGTGCCCCAGCGGCTCGTCGTGCAGCAGCTCGTGTCCGGCGGGCCCGCCGAGGGTGTCCTGCGGGCCGGGGACGAGGTGAGCGCCGCCGAGGGACGGCCCGTGGCCGACCTGGAGGCCGTGCGCGCCGCCGTCGGGGCCGCGGGGCCCGACCCGGTCACGCTGACGGTCCGCCGCGACGGCGTGGAGCAGGACCTCGAGGTGCCGGTGGCGGCCGCCCCCGAGGGCGCGCCCCAGCCGTGGCAGATGGGGGCCCTGATCGAGACCGCCTACGACGTCCCGGTGGACGTCGAGCTGACCGTGCCGGACATCGGCGGGCCCTCGGCGGGTCTGATGTTCGCGCTCACCGTGATCGAGCGGCTGACCCCGGGCGCGATGACGGGGGGCGCCCCGATCGCGGGAACGGGCACGATCTCGGGGGACGGCGTCGTGGGTCCCATCGGCGGGATCCCGCAGAAGGTGCGCGGCGCCGCCGAGGCGGGGGCCACGACGTTCCTCGCCCCCACGGCGAACTGCGAGGAGCTGGCCGGCCGTGTGCCCGAGGGTCTGACGGTGTACCCCGTGGACACGCTGGGCCAGGCCCGCGACATCGTCGAGGCGGTGGCCCGGGGGGAGAGCCCGGCCGCCGCCCGGACGTGCGGCTGAGCCGACGCACACCAGGACCACCAGACCACCAGACCGGACGACATGTCCGGGGCGCAGCGCCCCGGACCGGAGCAGAGCCCCGCGGACGCGGGAGGGAAGAGGACAGAGCAGTGAGCTTCGGACAGGGAGGCGGCGGACCGTTCGGCGGCCCGCCCCGTGACGGCGGCGGGACCGCCGGGGGCCAGTCCGGCCCGTTCGGGGCGTTCGGCCCCTTCGGCGGCGCCCCGCGCGGCCCGGGCGACGACGGCGACCGCGGTCCTGGTGGCCCGTTCGGCGGGGGCGGGTCCTCCGCCGCGCGCGGCAGGGGCCGGCCGGGCCGGCCGAGCGCGCTCGTGCTGACCATCATCGCGGTGGCCGTGCTCGTGGGGCTGTTCGTGGTGTTCACGAACGTCTACACGGACGTGCTGTGGTTCTCGCAGCTGGGCTTCACCGAGGTCTTCTGGACCGAGGTCGTCGCCAAGGCCGCGCTGTTCCTGATCGCCGGGCTCGGGATGGCCCTCGCCGTGTGGCTGGCGATCCGCACGGCCTGGCGCCACCGCCCCGCGGACGCGTCCGCGGCCGCGCGGGACTCGCTCAGCCAGGCCCAGCGCCAGCTGGAGCCCATCCGGCGCCTGGTGTTCCTGGGTGTCCCGCTCGTGCTCGGCGTGTTCGCCGGCTCCACCGCGATGAACGGCTGGAACACGGTCCTGCTGTTCCTGAACCAGGTGCCCTACGGCCAGGCGGACCCGGAGTTCGGCCTGGACCTCATGTTCTTCATGGCCACCCTGCCGTTCCTGACGCTCGTGGTCGGGTACCTGATCTCGGTGGTCCTGGTCTCCGGCATCACCGGTCTTCTGGTGCACTACCTGTACGGCGCGGTGCGCGTGGAGGAGGGCGGCGGTGTGCGGATCACCCCGGCGGCGCGCGCCCACATCGGCATCACCCTGGCCGTGTTCCTGCTGCTGCAGGGCGTCAACTTCTGGCTCAACCGCTACCGCACCACGCAGTCGCAGACCGGCAACTGGGCCGGCGCGCTCTACACGGACGTGAACGCGGTCATCCCGACGTCGGCGATCCTGGCGGTCACGGCCGTGATCGTGGCCGGCCTGTTCGTGTGGACGGTGGTCTCGGGCCGGTGGCGGTTGTCGCTGATCGGCACCGCGGTCCTGGTCATCACGGCGCTCGTGGTGGGCACGGCGTACCCCTTCATCGTGCAGGAGTACCAGGTGAAGCCGTCCGAGCGCACGCTCGAGTCCGAGTACATCGAGCGGAACATCGCCATGACGCGCGAGGCGTACGGCCTGGACGACGTCGAGGTGACGAACTACGAGGGGGCCACGGACACCGAGGCCGGGGCCCTGGCGGGCGAGGAGGCCAACACGGCCAACGTCCGTCTCATGGACCCGAACCTGATCTCCCAGACCTTCGGGCAGCTCCAGCAGTTCCGTCCGTACTACTCGTTCCCCACCACCCTGCACGTGGACCGCTACGAGGTGGACGGCCAGACGCGGGACACCATCCTGGCGGCCCGTGACGTCAACGTGGACGACTCGCAGTCGTGGGTGAACCGCCACACCATCTACACGCACGGCTACGGCATGGTCGTGGCCGACGCCTCCGAGGTCGCGGCCGGCGGCCGGCCCCAGTGGCTGCTCTCCGAGATCCCGACGCGCGGGCCGCTGGCCTCCGACCAGGACTACGAGCCGCGCATCTACTTCGGGCACAACTCGCCCTCGTACTCGGTGGTGGGTGCGCCCGAGGGCGCGCCGGCCGTCGAACGCGACCGGCCGCAGACGGCCGACTCCCAGGAGGACACGGCGTACACCTTCTCCGGCGACGGCGGCCCCTCGGTGGGCAACCTGTTCAACCGGCTCGCGTACGCGGTGAAGTTCGGCTCGCCCGAGCTCGTGCTGTCCTCGGACGTGAACGAGGCCTCGCAGATCCTCTACGACCGCGACCCGGCCGAGCGCGTCCGCAAGGTCGCGCCCTACCTGACGGTGGACACCGCCCCCTACCCGGCGATCGTCGACGGCCGCGTGCAGTGGATCGTGGACGCCTACACGACCTCGGACCAGTTCCCGTACTCCACCGCCCAGCAGCTGGGCGAGGTCACGGTGGACTCCCTGAGCCAGGGCCAGAACCCGGCGCTGCAGGGCCGGGTGAACTACATCCGCAACTCGGTGAAGGCGACGGTGGACGCGTACGACGGCTCGGTGTCCCTCTACGCGTGGGACGACCAGGATCCGCTGCTGCGGGCCTGGCAGAACGTCTACCCGTCCTCGCTGCGCCCGTACTCGGAGATGAGCGCCGGACTCATGGACCACGTCCGCTATCCGGAGGACATGTTCAAGGTCCAGCGCGAGCTGCTCGGCCGCTACCACGTGACCGACGCGGACGACTTCTACGAGAACAACGACGCGTGGTCCGTGCCCTCGGACCCCACGCGCGAGGAGGACGTCAAGCAGCCGCCGTACTACATGACGCTGCAGATGCCCGGCCAGGACGAGCCGGCGTTCTCCCTCACCAGCAGCTACATCCCGCAGATCACGGACGGTGCCCAGCAGCGCAACGTGCTCTACGGCTTCCTCTCCGCCACCGGCGACGCCGGCACGGGGGAGGACGGCGTGAAGGCCGAGGGCTACGGGAAGCTCCGCCTGCTCGAGCTGCCGCGGTCCACCACGGTGCCCGGCCCCGGCCAGGCGCAGGCGAACTTCGACTCGAACGCGGACGTCTCGCGGGAGCTGAACCTGCTGCGCCAGGGCGCGTCCGAGGTGCTCAACGGCAACATGATCACCCTGCCGGTGGCCGGCGGCATCCTCTACGTCCAGCCGGTGTACGTCCGCTCCTCGGGCGGCACCACCTACCCGACACTGCGCAAGGTGCTCGTCTCCTTCGGCGACAAGGTCGGCTTCGCGGACACCCTCCAGGAGGCCCTGGACCAGGTGTTCGACGGCGACTCGGGCGCGGTGACCCCGGAGGAGAACCAGGCGGAGGCGCCCGCCCCGGGCGAGAAGCCGACGGCTCCGGGCACGGTCGAGGAGGAGCTCTCTGCGGCCCTCGAGGAGGCGCAGGACGCCCTGACCCAGGGCCAGGAGCGTCTGGCCGAGGGCGACTGGGCCGGCTACGGCGAGCAGCAGAAGCGTCTCAACGAGGCCCTGAAGCGTGCCACCGCCGCCGACGACGCCCTGGGCGGCGACGCACCCGCCCAGGAGCAGGCCCCGGCCGAGGCGAGCCCCGCGCCGTCGTCGAGCCCCAGCCCGACGCCGAGCGGCTGAGCCGGCGCCGGCGGGCCGGGCCCGCCGGACCGTCGACGGCGGCCCCGGCCACGCACCGCGCGTGGTCGGGGCCGCTGTCACTTCGGGGCAGGTGGCCGCCGCATGGCCGCCGGATGGCGGGGTGCTGACGCCGATTTGAACTCGACGGAACAGGTGTGTATAGTTCTAGAAGTCGCCGCGGGGTGGAGCAGTTCGGTAGCTCGCCGGGCTCATAACCCGGAGGTCGCAGGTTCAAATCCTGCCCCCGCAACGAGAAGGAGAAGGCCCCCAGCATCTGCTGGGGGCCTTCTCGCATGTCCGGGACCGGTCGCCCCGGCCCGCCGGCACGGTGCCGGCGGGCGAGCTGACCGCCCTCGGGCGATCGGTGGGGGAGCGTCAGCGGCTCGAGGCCCGGACCGCCTGCTGGGCCGGCGTGCGGCGGCCAGGATCAGTGCGGCGCAGCCAGACGGCAGCGATGATCGCGATGATCGCGATGGCGCCCCAGATGCCGACCACGGCCCAGGACAGGCCCGCGATGAGCAGCAGCGGCACGAAGGACACGGCCGCGATCTCCACGGGCACCACCGGGATGTAGGCCACGCCGAACTGCTCCATGGTCCCGGACTTCAGCTTCGGGTCCACGATGCGCAGCATGGCCACGCCTGTGGCGACGGCGCCGGTGGCCCAGCCCCACGTGAACAGCTGCTTCTCGAACCACGCGTCGGTCATGACACGCGGCGCCACGACGATCCCCAGGAACAGGGCCAGCGCGAGGCCGATCACGAACAGGAGCAGCAGCGGCTGCCAGTAGTCCACGACCACGGTCGGGGCGATCGCGGCGATGCCACAGACGATGAGGATGTCCGTGGCGGTGCCGGACACCGAGTTCAGCGAGCCCGGGTCGAGGAACTTCGCCGTCTTCGTGGCCTGGAACAGGACGCGGGCGATCAGGCCGAGGAGGAACGCGATCGCGAACGCGGGGATGATCAGCTGGGGACCGTCCTCACCCACGACGCTCGGCCACACGGCCGTGATCCAGGAGACCACGCCGTGCGCGGCCGCCGCGATCATCGCGACCACGCCGACCTGGAAGGCCAGCGACTCCACCGAGGCCGCCGAGAAGGTGTGCCGGCCGATGACCGGGCGTTCCTCCACCTGGTTCAGCACCCCGGTGCGCAGCTCCTCCGGGATGGAGGTCAGGCCCGCGAACTCCCGCGCGTGGCCGCGCTGCGCGCCGATCTTGGCCTGGATGATGCCACCCACCACGCCGACGATCATGCCGACGGTGGCCGAGGTGTAGGCCAGCGAGGTGACGGTCGCATCGCCGTTGGCCGCGTACGCCTGGCCCACGGCGGCCGCGGAGCCGAAGCCTCCCGCCCAGCCGGCGAACAGCAGGGCGGCGAACGAGTCGGGCGCGTCGAACAGCGGCTGCAGGAGGACCAGCGTGACGAGGGCGCCGATGGCCACCTGGGAGGAGTAGATCAGCACGCCGTAGGACGCGAACGCGCCTACGGGGCGGCCGATCTTGCGGACGTCGAAGTCGTCGGTGAGCGCGATGCACACGAACACGATGACGATCAGGATCGAGCCGTATGTGCCCAGCTGGGAGCTGAACGGCAGCCAGCCCAGGCCGTTCGGGCCGAGGGCCAGGCCCAGGATGCCGGCGATGACGGAGGCCGGGATCATCAGGGTCTGGAGGGGCGTGATGACGGCACGGGCCAGCGTGCCCACGGCCAGGAGCGCGCCGATGAGGCCGGCGTCGACCAGCACGGACCAGGCCGTGAACTGCTCTTGCATGGGGTTCTTCCTCTGTGCGGGGACGGGGGAGCCCCACGGAGCGTGCCGAGGGACCCCGGGACAGTACCAAAGGAGCGCGGGGGCCGGGGCGCGTCCGGGAGGAGCACCGGGCCGGGGCGCACGAGGACGGCCCGCCGCGCCGGCGTGGGCCGGGCGACGGGCCGTGGGGAGGGGCGGGGTCAGCCGCGCGCGGTGCCGGTCTCCTCGGCGGTCCCCTCGGCCGCGTAGTCGAGGGTCAGGGTCTCATCGGCGTCGACGTCGCCCGAGGTGAGGGCGGCCTGGCCGGCGCCGCCGGCCTTGAGGGCGGCGAGGCGGGCCTCCACCTCGGTCTTCTCGCCGAGGTCCTCGAGGGACTCGAACTGGGCGTCGAGGGAGGAGGCGGCGATCTCCTGCTGGCCGCGCACGCGGGCCTCCTCGCGACGGACCTTCTCCTCGAAGCGGGAGACCTCGGAGGTGGGGTCCAGCAGGTCGATCGACTTCACGGCGTCGGCCACCGCGGACTGGGCGTGGGCGGACTTGGCGCGGGCGGTCAGCTCGTCGCGCTTGGCGACCAGCTGCTGACGCTTGACCTTCATCTGGTCCAGACCGGTCTTCAGGCGCTCCACGATCTCGCGCTGCGAGGCGATGGTCGGCTCCGCGGACTTCGCCTGGCGTTCGAAGTCCATCTGGCGCTCGATGGCCACCTTGGCGAGGTTGTCGAACTTGTCCGCCGAGGCGGTGTCGCCCTTGGTGCGGAAGTCGTCGGCCTTCTGGGAGGCGGCCAGCGCCTTCTGGCCCCAGCTGCGGGACGCGTCCTGGTCCTCGCGGTAGTCGTCCTCGATCATCCGCAGGTTGCCGATCGTCTGGGCGACGGCGGCCTCGGCCTCCGCGATGTTGTTCGTGTAGTCGCGGACCATCTGGTCCAGCATCTTCTGGGGGTCCTCGGCCTTGTCCAGCATCGCGTTGATGTTGGCCTTCGCCAGCGTGCTGATGCGGCCGAAGATGGACTGCTTGACCATGGTGTCTGCCTTTCGTCGGTCTTTCACGTCAGCGCAGACCGTCGGCCTGCGTCCACCCCGTCCCGCGCGTGCGGGCCGGGCCGGCGCCCGGGGCGCCGGAGTTCATGGGGGGGGGAGGGGGCGGTCAGAAGCCGCCGCCGGAGATGTCGCCGAACCCGCCGAAGTCGCCGCCGCCGAGGCCGCCGCCGTCGAACCCGCCGAAGCCGCCGCCGCCCCAGCTGCCGCTGTTCAGGATCGAGTTCATCAGGATGCCGCCGAGCAGTGCGCCGCCGAGGCCGCCGCCGAAGCTGCCGCCCACTCCGGCGCGCGGGCGTGCACCGTACATGCCGCCCACCATGCCGGGGCCGTAGCCGAAGCCCTCGACGTCCGCGCGGGCCAGCTCGCTCGCGCGCTCGGCCAGCTGGGAGGCGCGCTGCGCCTGCTGGAGGGCGGCCACGGGGTCGGTGCGGCCGAGGCTGATCGCCGAACGCAGCGTGTGGTCGGCCTCCGCGAGCCGGGTCCGGGCCTCCGAGCCCACCGCACCGCGCCGGGCGCCGATGAAGTCGGCCGTGCCGTCGATCTGCGCCTGGGCCTGGGCGATCGTGGAGGTGAGCACCTGGGAGGCCTGGCGGGCCTGCTCCCGAGCGTCGCGGACGCCGGCCAGCGGGGTGTTGAGCTGGCGGTGCGCGGCCTCGAGCTGGTGCAGCAGCTCCAGGGGGTCCGGGCGGCCGGCCGCGAGGGCTCGGCGCACCGCGTTCACGGCGTTCTTCATCCCCGCCACCGGGCCGGCCAGCTCGGGGTTCGACCCGTTGGCCACGAGCGCCTCGGCCTCGGCGACGTCCTGCTCGGACTGGGCGAGGCCCGTCTGCAGGTTGCCCAGCATGGCCCGCAGGGACCCCTCGGCCTTGCCCACCGCCTCCGTGAGCGTGTCCACCTGGCTGAGCGCCTCCTCGGCGGCACGCACGGCCAGCGCCGCCGTGGAGCGGTCCTGGGCGTCCCACGCGCTCCGCGCCTTCGCGACGGCGGTCTCCACGAACTCGAGCCGCTCCCGGGCCTGCGTCGCGTTGTCCGCGACCTCGGCGAGGGCGGACTCCGCGTACTGGCCGTGCAGCGCGGCGATCGCCGACTCGGACTCCTGCACCCGGGACCGCGCCTCGGGCAGGCGGGCGTCGACGCGCTCCAGGGCCTCGGGCACCTGGTTCTCGAGGTCGCGCAGGGAGTCGAACTCCTTCTTGTGCGCCGCGAGGGCCGCACCCACGGCCTCGCTGCGCTGGATGATCTCCTTGAGCCAGGCGCGCTGCTCGGCCTCGGTGTCCGGGATCTCGTCGTCGAGCTGGTGCTGGAGCTGGAACGAGGCCCGCATGTGCTCCTTGGCCTGGTCGATGTCCTGGCGGAACGTCGCCACGGACTTCTCCCCGTAGGACGCCTCGGCGAAGCCCAGCTCCTGTTCCGAGGAGCGGATGGCGTCGTCCGCGGCCACGAGCTTCGAGCCGGCCTGGGTGCGCAGCTGCTCCACGCTGAGCTCGTCGAGGGGGTCGCGGCGGGCCTCCTCGGTGCGGCCCCGTTCGACGGCGCCACCCTGCGTGCGCCTCCGGCTGCGGGCCACGAGCACGCCGCCGCCCACGGCCGCGGCCACCGCACCTGCGCCGAGGACCGCCGTCAGGGCCCCACCGCCGTCGGAGGCGCCCTGGGCCGTGCTCCCGCCGCCCGTGGTGCCGGCCGGCAGGGCGCCGGCCGGATCGTACTCGGCCCCGCTGGCCCCCGTGCCGTCGAGCGTGCCGTCGGCGGCGTCGTCGAGCCCCTGCACCGCGGCGATGCCCACCGCGAGCCATTCCGCCGAGCCGGGGTCCGTGCCGATCTTGGACAGCTGCGGGCCCACGTAGGTGCGCGTCACCTGGTTCTGCAGGTTCGCGTCCCCGCCGCTGTCCAGCCCATAGGCGCGCTCCTCGACCGCGATCGCCAGGACCGAGTCGTTCGTCCCGAGCCCGCGCTGGCGCGCCACGTCCTGGGCCAGCGTCTGGGCGTCCGTGCTGAACTCATCCACGTAGACGACGTACAGCCCCTGCCCGGTGTCCCGGCGTAGGTCCTGGATCTCCTGGGTCAGGCGCTGCTCATCCGAGGTCGAGAGCACACCGGCCTCGTCCACCACGTACACGCCCGGCGGCACCGCCACGGCCTGCGCGGTGGGTGCCGCCACCAGGAGGCCCAGACCTCCCAGGCCCGCGGCGGTCACGGCACGCGCCAGACGGCCGACATCGGCGGGGCGGGTGAGCACGGTCATGTGGGGTCTCCTTCGACGGCGGAGGCGAGCCGCCGCACCGGGCGGACCCGCCGGATCCTGGGGTTGAGTGTAGGGCGGCGTGGGAATCGGGCACCAGGGATCCGGCGCGGCCGGAACCGTGGGAGGAGCGGACGTTCGGCCGACCTCTAGGCGGCGTTCAGTCATGCACGCTAGCGTGGACGTGCCCCGGGGCGCGCGTCCGCAAGACGACGGGCGTCCGTGTCGACCGCCCGGGGCCCGACCCGAAGCGAGGACCCCGTGGACCAGACCGCCGCCCCCACCCAGCCCCCCGTGCCGACGGCCCGCACCGTCGCGCGTCCCCGGCCCCAGTCCCGCGCCCGTGCCGGGGCGGGCCTGCTCGCCGCGGCCGTGCTCATGGTGGGGCTCTCCGGTTGCGCGGTCGCGGAGGACGGCGGCGAGGCCGCGTCCGAGGCCGCGAGCTCCTCGTCCTCGCAGGCGACGGACACCTCGGCCGAGGCCGGGGGACAGCCCGTGGCGGACACCGCCGTGGGGGACGCCGCGAGGACCGCGCTGCCCTCCGTGGTGACCATCTCCGCGACGTCGAGCTCCGCCTCCGGTTCCGGGTCCGGGTCGATCCTGGACACGGAGGGGCACATCCTCACGAACACCCACGTGGTCACCCTCGGCGGCCAGGCCAACGACGCCGAGCTGACGGTGCGCACCTCGGACGGGGAGGTCTACGCTGCCACCGTCGTGGGCACCGACCCGCTGTCCGACCTGGCCGTCATCAAGATCGACGCCCCGGACCTCACCCCCATCCAGATCGGCCGGTCCGGGGATTTGAAGGTCGGGGACGAGGCCGTCGCCATCGGCGCCCCCCTGGGCCTGCCGAACACCGTGACCGACGGGATCATCTCCACCCTGGACCGGACCATCGCGGTGGCGTCCTCCGAGGCGCCCGAGCCGCAGGGCGAGAGCTCCGGCTCGTCCTCCGGCTCCGACCAGTACCGTTTCCAGCTGCCGGGCACCCCGCAGGGCACCCGGGGCGAGGTGTACATCAACGTGCTGCAGACCGACGCGGCCATCAACCCCGGCAACTCCGGAGGCGCGCTCGTCGACGCCGAGGGTCGCCTGGTGGGCGTGAACGTCGCGATCGCCTCGGCCGGCCAGGACCCGAGCGAGGCGGGCAACATCGGGGTCGGCTTCGCCATCCCCGTGGACTACGCCCAGCGGGTCGCGCAGGACCTGATCGACCACGGCAAGGCCACGCATGCCATGCTCGGCGTGAGCGTCACCCCGGAGCCCGCCGAGGTGCAGGGCGGCGGCGAGAACGCTCAGACCGTGTTCAGCGACGGCGCCCGCGTCCAGCAGGTCGTGGGAGGGTCGGCGGCCGACGCGGCCGGGCTGAAGGAGGGCGACGTGATCACCGCCGTCGGCGACCGCGCGGTGATCGACTCCGAGTCCCTCACCGCCGTCGTCCGCGAGTACCGCGTGGGAGACTCGGTGGACGTCACCTACCTCCGCGACGGCGCGGAGCAGAAGACCGAGGTGACGTTCACGGAGGACACCCAATCCTGACCACCACACTCACCACCCCCGCTGAGCTCGCCGCCCACCACGGCTGGCGCCGGGTCTTGGCCGTCGGCGCCCATCCGGACGACCTCGACTTCGGGGCCGCCGCCACCCTGGCCGGATTCAGCGCGGCCGGGCTGCACATCGAGCTGTGCATCGTGACGGACGGGGACGCCGGCGGCTTCGACTCGGAGGGTGCCGAGGCGATGACCGCCCGCCGGCACGCCGAACAGCGCGCGGCCGCCGCCGTCGTCGGTGCCGCCGAGGTCCACTTCCTCGGCGAGCGCGACGGACACCTCGAGCCGGACCACGGCGTGCGCCGCAAGCTCGTGGCCCTGATGCGCCGCGTCCGCCCGGACGTCGTCCTCAGCACTCACCCCGAGCGGGACTGGGAGCGGATGCAGGCCGCACACCCGGACCACCTCGCCTGCGGCGAGGCCGTGGTGCGCGCCGCGTACCCGGCGGTCGAGAACCCGTACGCGTACCCGGAGCTCGCGGCGGAGGGGCTGGAGGCGTTCAAGATCCGGAACCTGCTGCTGTACGCCGCCCCCGCCGCACGCCGGAACACGGTCGTGGACGTCACGGGCCTGGCGGAGCAGAAGCTGCGCGCCCTCGACGCCCACCTCTCCCAGCACCCGGACGTCGACGCGATGCGGCGGCACGTGCTCGCCCAGATGGCCGAGCACCACCGGCACGCCGCCGGCCCGGCCGCCGGGCCGGGCCACGCCGAGGCGTTCCACCTGGTCACGGTCAACGGCCCGGGCACCATCGCCGGGTTCTGAACCGTGCCCGCAGGGGAGGGCCGACGACGGGACGCGTCGTCGGCCCTCCCCCTGCGGGACCTCTCAGTTGGTGCTCGGTCGCCCGCCGTAGCGCGGGCCGGTCTGCGCGGTGGGGTCGAGGTCCACGCCGACGATGGGCTCCGACGTCGGCACCTCCGATCCCGAGCTGGGCTCCACGGAGATGCCCATCGCCGCGAAGCGGTCCAGCCCCCGGAAGGTGACGGGCTCGCCGAAGCCGTTGGCGTCGTACGTGCCGAGGGAGGCCGGGGCCGTGCCGTCCGAGGGGTAGAGCCACAGCTGGTAGGACTGACCCTCCGGCAGCTGGGGCATCCCGCTGATCGTCAGGTAGCCGCTGTTCTGCTCCCGGGACAGGAACGCCTGGACCGTGCCGCCGTCCTGGGCCGGGTACTCCGAGGTCGTGAACAGGTCCTTCGACTGGTCGATGCGGTGCACGATGCCCGGTCGCGTGAACTGGCTCCACACCGTCCACCCGCCGATGCCGAGCACGAGGGCCGCGAGCAGCAGGAGGGCGGTCACCTTGAGCCAGCGCAGGCGGTCCCGCGGCGGGCCGGCGGGGGTGGACTCGTCGCCGATCAGGTCCATGCCCACGTCCTGGGCGGGCAGGCGACGCAGGACCTCGTCGAGCAGGGCCGACGGCGGCTCGGCCGTCACGGACCGGAACGCCCAGGCCACCGCCTGGCGCGCCCCGTCCACCCGGGAGCGCCACCGGGCCAGCTCGCCGCCCCGCCGCTGCACGGCGGAGAAGGCCGCGGTGTGCCCGGCCGTGTCGAGGGCGTGCACAGCCGAGAGGTCGGCCAGCTCGAGTGCGCGGCCGGCGTCCACGTCCTCGCGCACGTCCGCGCCGAGGGCCGGGCCGGTCGCCGGGGCCGGCGCGGACGGCCGGGCGGCGTCCTGGGTGATGTCGCGGCGGGCCGCGACGACCTGCCGGACGCCGTCGCGCAGGAGGGTGCGGGCCCGGTCGGCCGGCAGATCCAGCCGATCGGCGACCTCCCGGTCCGTGCAGCCGCCCAGCCAGGCCAGCCGCACGGCCTCGAACGCGTCCGGGTCCACCCGGTCCATGAGGTCCTCCGGCAGCGCGGCGGGGCCGGCCGGGCCGGGACGACGCCCACGTTCCGCCGCGGAGCCGCCGGCGCGGCGCAGCGAGGTCATCACGCGGTGGGCGAGGACCTCGAGCCACGTGAACACCTGGCGTTCGCGGTGGGTCGCGTCGTCCTGCTCGCTCAGGTCGAGGCCGGCCTCGGACGCCTCCTCCCATGCCGTCAGGTAGGTGCGGACCGTGGCCGCGGCGGCGTCGTCGCCGGGGCCGAACATCGCTTCGGCCAGGCCGTGCACCCACGGGACCGTGGCGTCGTAGAACGCGGAGAACGCGGCCCGGTCACCCTCGGCGCTGCGGCGCAGGAGGGTGTCCAGGGCGGGCTGGCCGGCGTCATCGGGGCGGTCGGCGTGGGGCTCGGACGCGTCAGGAGTCTGCATGGTGGCCTCAGTCTAGGGAATCGGGGCGGGCAGCGGACCCGGCGAAGTCGTGCTGGCGCCAGGCCTCGTACACGGCGATGGAGACGGCGTTCGCCAGGTTCAGGGACCGACGGGCCGGCTGCATGGGCAGGCAGACGGTCTCGGTGACCCGCGGATCGGTCAGCACCTCCTCGGGCAGGCCGGTGGACTCGCGGCCGAAGAGCAGCACGTCGCCGGGCCGGTAGGCGACCCGGTCGTGCCGCACGGACCCGCGCGCGGTGAAGGCCAGCACACGGGCGGGGGCGAGGGCCGCGAGCGCAGCGTCGAGGTCCGGGTGCACCGTCACCACCGCGAGGTCGTGGTAGTCCAGGCCGGCGCGGCGCAGGTGGGCGTCCTCGAACCCGAAGCCCAGCGGCTCCACGAGGTGCAGCTCGGCCCCCGTGAGGGCGGCGAGCCGGATCGCGTTGCCGGTGTTGCCGGGGATCTCCGGGGTGAGCAGCAGGATCCGGAAGCCGGGGGTGCCGGGCGCCGGGGCGCGGTCGGCGCCCTCGTGCGGGTTCGGTCGGGGTGGGGTGGGGGAGTCGGGCACGCGCCCAGCCTAGTGGGGCGCCGCCGGGCGGGGACGTGCCTCAGTGGAGCCGGCCGACCAGCGCGCCGAGCGCGCGCCGGTCCACGAGATCCGGGTCCGTGCCGGTGCCCAGGAAGAGCGCGACCTCGCGCGCGAACGCGATCCCGGGCGCGGGCGGGGCGGTGAGCAGGTCGGCCTGCGCCTCCGGCGCGTCGGCGCCGCGCGTGTGGCGGATCACGGGGGCGTGCCGCGCGTCGCGGTCCGTCATCACGTGCACGAATCCGCCGACGGTGACCTGGGGCAGGGCCTGCTGCCACGCCATCATCGCGGGGCCGAGCAGCGGCGGGGCCACGGGGCGGCCCCGGGAGCGCAGGTCCGCCCCGTCCCAGGTGTAGGTCCCCTCCGGGACCATGACGGAGCCGATCAGCGCCAGGCGGTGGCCGCACAGCACCGCGTGGTCCACGTCGAGGTGCCGTCCCCAGCGCCCGCCCAGCCGCAGCCCGGTCAGGACCCGGGCGGCCGGGAGCGCGTCCGCCACGTGGCGCAGCAGCACGTCGAGGGTGCGGGCCTGCCGCAGCACCCGGTGCTCGTCCGGCAGGATCCCGCGCGGCCGCGGCGCCCCGTGGACGCGTTGGCTCGATCGCGGCAGGTCCAGCACGGTCGGGTCCGCCTCCGCCTCGCCGGGCGGGGGCTCGTAGCGCACGGGGCGGGCGGCACGTCCGCCGGGTCCGGACCGTCCCGACGGTCTCGCCCGCCCTGATCCGGCCGTCGCGCGGGGGCCGCGGGGACCGACGTCCGGGCCGGGCAGCGAGAGGTCGTATCGGCGCCGGGCCTCGGCGTCGCCGAGGAGGTCCCACGCCCGCGTCACGGCCCGGAAGGCGGCGGGGTCGCCGCCGACGTCGGGGTGCGCGGCCCGGGCCGCGCGGCGGTAGGCCCGCCGGACCTCCTCGGCGGTCGCGTCGCGGGGCACGCCCAGGACCTCGTAGGCGGTGCGGTGCTCCTCGGCCGCGCTCACGGCGTGGGGTCCGGGCCGGGGGAGGCGTGCCGCTCGTGGTGCAGGCGCAGGAACAGCATGCCGTCGTCGTGGAGCACCTGGACCAGCTGCAGCCGGGCGGGGAGGCCGGGGCCGTCCTCGCCGGTCAGGACGCGGCCGGCGGCGGGTCCGGCCAGCAGCGGCGCCACGGTGAGGTGCACCTCGTCCACGAGGCCGGCCGCCGCGAGGCTGCCGAACAGGCGCGGTCCGCCCTCGCAGTGGACGACGCGGGCGCCGCGCGCGTGCAGGGTCGCCACCACGGTCTGGGGGTCCACGTGCTCCTCGCCGACCGCCAGCACGTCCGCGCGCGCGGCCAGCGCCGCCGCCCGCTCCGGCTCGGCCGCGAGGGCGGCCCGGGACGTCAGGATCCAGGGGCGCACCGGGGCGGCCGTGAAGAACGCGGACGCCGGGTCCAGGTCCAGGCTGCCGCTGACCACGGCCACGGGCGGGTCCGCGGGCCCGCCGGCCTCCGCGCGTCGACGCCGGTCCTCCTCGGACAGCAGCGCACCCTCGTAGCCCTCGGCCCGGATGGTCCCGGCCCCCACGAGCACGACGTCGGCGTCGTGCCGGGACAGCGAGAGCAGCCGCTGGTCCGCGGGGGAACCGAGCCCGCCCGCACGGCCGTCCAGGGTGGCCGCGCCGTCGGCGGAGGCGATGAACACGACGCGGACCCAGGGTCCGGGGCCGGTGTCCTCAGCCGCCGGGGCCGCGAGGGCGGTGCGGAGGGCGTCGTCGTCCAGGCCGGGGCCGGTCTCGGTCAGCCGTCTCATGCCCGCCCCCCGCGGTGGGCGCGGTGTCCGGCCAGGGTGCTGCGGTCCGGCGGCGGGTTCTCCGCGCCCATGTTGTGGACCAGGCGCGCCGGCTGACGCCACCCGAACACGCACTCGAGCATGCGGGCCGCCGAGACGGAGGCGTCGGCGTCGTGCATGCGCAGGATCCGGGCGCCGCCGTACACGCAGGCCGCGGCCGCGGCCAGCGAGCCGGGCAGGCGCTCGTGCCGGTGCCGGTCCAGGCTCTCGCCGATGAAGTCCTTGTTCGAGACCGCGGCCAGCACGGGCAGCCCCAGGGTGGCGATCTCGTCCAGCCGCCGCGTGATCTCGAGGGTGTGCCGGGTGTTCTTGTTCAGATCGTGGCCGGGGTCCACGATGATCCTCTCCTCGGGGACGCCGAGCGCCACGGCCCGGTCGACGGTGCGCCGCAGGTGGTCGCGGACCTCCCTGACGACGTCGCCGTAGGTCGGCCGGGGGACCACGGCCCGGGGTCCGCGCACGTGGGCGAGGGAGTGGGTGACCACGAGGTGCGCGCCCGCGGCGGCCACCACCCGGCCCAGGTCCGCGTGGAACAGTCCCGTGGTGTCGTTGACGACGTCCGCCCCCGCCGCCAGGGCCGCCTCGGCCACGGCCGGCTGGAACGTGTCCGCCGAGAGGATCAGCCGGCGCGATGCCTCGGACGACCCGGCCCCGTCCCCGCTCCGCAGGGCCGCGATCAGGGGGACCACCCGCGCCGCCTCCTCGGTCGGGTCGAGCTCCGCCCCGGGCGCGAACGGCACGCCGCCGACGTCGACCCACTCGGCTCCGGCGTCCGCCGCGGCGTGGGCCTGGGCGAGGGCGTCCTCCAGGACGGCGCCGGCGCCGTCGTCGTAGAAGGAGTCCGGGGTGCGGTTGACCACGGCCATCGTGACGATCCGGCGGCGGAAGTCGATCTCGTGGTGGGCGAACCGGTGCACCGGGTGGACGAGCGGGACGGAGGGGGTCGGCACCCGGCCATTCAACCACCGGCGCCGCACGGTGACAGTGCGCCCCGGAAGGACTATGTTTCCCTCCCGTGACATTTACCTCGTCGCCGCGGGTCGGCCCGCGTCGGCCCCGCATCCGTCCGACCCAGCTCGTGGTCGGGTCCTTCCTCGTCGCCATCGTGACGGGCACCGGCGCACTGCTGCTGCCCGCCTCGTATCAGGGCCGCGCGCCCACCCCGCTGGAGGCCGCGTTCACGGCGACCAGCGCCACCACGGTGACGGGCCTCGGCGTCGTGGACACCCAGACGTTCTGGACACCCCTGGGTCAGCTCGTGATCCTCACGCTCATCAAGCTCGGTGGCCTGGGCGTCATGACGTTCACGTCGCTGCTGGGGCTGGTGATCCTCCGGCGGCTCGGCCTCACCCAGCGCCTCGACGCCGCGGCCTCCACCCGGGCCGAGGGGATCGGGGACCTGCCCCGGGTGCTGCGGGCCCTGATCCTGTACTCCACGGCCGTCGAGGCCTCGGTGGCGCTGCTGCTGAGCCTCCGCTTCTGGCTGGGCGCGGGAATGTCCCCGGGCCAGGCACTGTGGCAGGGGGTCTTCCACGCGGTCTCCGCATTCAACAACGCCGGGTTCGCGCTGTTCAGCGACAACCTCATGGGCTTCGTCTCGGACCCGTTCATCTGCCTGCCGATCGCGGCGGCGATCATCTTGGGCGGCCTGGGCCTGCCGGTCGTGCTGACCCTGCGGCGAGACCTGCGCCGACCCGAGCGGTGGAACCTCACGGTCCGGCTCGTGCTCGTGGGCACCGCGGTGCTGCTGGTGGGCGGCACGCTCATGTACCTCGTCCTCGAGTGGTCCAACCCGCGGACCCTGGGCGGTCTGGACCCGGCCTCGCGCGTGCTCGCGGCGTTCTTCCAGTCCGTCACGACCCGCACCGCCGGCTTCAACACCCTGGACTACGGGCAGATGCACCCCGTGACGCTCTTCGCCACCGACGTGCTCATGTTCATCGGCGGCGGCCCCGCCGGCACCGCCTCGGGCGTGAAGATCACGACGGCGAGCGTCCTGCTGTTCATCGTGCTCGCGGAGATCCGGGGGGAGGGCGCCGTCCATGCGTTCGGCCGCCGGCTCTCCCGGACCACGCACCGCGAGGCGATCACCGTGATCATGCTCTCCGCGACCGCGATCGCCGTCGCCACGATGGCGCTCATGGGCCTGTCCTCGTTCACGACCGACCAGATCCTGTTCGAGTGCGTGTCCGCGTTCAGCACGGTGGGCCTGTCCACCGGCATCACCGCCCAGCTGCCGCCGGCCGCGCAGGGCATCCTGATGCTCCTCATGTTCGTCGGCCGCATCGGCCCCGCCACCGTCGCCGGCAGCCTGGCCCTGACCGACCGCACCCGCCACTTCGAGTACCCGAAGGAGAGACCCCTCATTGGCTGATCTCACCCGTTCCCTGTTCGCCCCCCGCCGGGGCGACCGCCCCACCGTGGCCGTCCTCGGGCTCGGCCGGTTCGGCTCCGGGGTCGCCCGCGAGCTCATGGAGTCCGACTGCCACGTGCTGGGGGTCGACGCCGATGCCGAGGCCGTCCAGGCGCTCAACGGCCGGCTGACCCACGTCGTCCGCGCGGACAGCACGGACGAGGAGGCGATGCGCCAGCTCTCGGTCCACGAGATGGACCACGTCGTCGTCGCCATCGGCGGCGACCTCGCGGACTCGATCCTCACCGTCTCGCTGATGCGGCGGTTCGGGACGCACCAGCTCTGGGCCAAGGCCAATGACGACCGCCACGGCGAGATCCTGCGTCAGCTCGGCGTGGAGCACGTGGTCCACCCGGAGCGGGACATGGGCCGCCGCGTGGCGCACCTGGTCAGCACGTCCTTCCAGGACTTCGTCGAGGTCGAGCCGGGCCTGGCCATGGTCCGGGCCACGCCGCCGTCGCGCCTGCTGGGCAGGGACCTGCGAGCCACCGGGCTCGCGGGGGAGCGGGGCATGCGCGTGGTCGCCGTCCGCAGCCGCGGCACGTGGCTCTACCCGCCGAGTCACTACGTGCTCGAGCCCGAGGACACGATCCTCCTGGTGGGCCCGACCCGCGACGTCGAGCGGTTCCTCGCCCGGGACTGAGCCGGGGCACATCCGGCGCGGCTCCTAGACTGGCCGGGTGACCACCCCGGACCGCGTGCACCTGGACCACGCCGCCACCACGACGGTGCGCCCCACCGCGCTCGCGGCCCTGGCCGAGGCGGCCGCGCTGCCCGGCAACCCGGCCTCCCTCCACGCCTCCGGCCGCCGGGCCAAGCTGCGCCTCGAGGAGGCGCGGGAGCGCATCGCCGCGGCGCTCGGGGCGCACCCCACCGAGGTGATCCTCACGTCCGGGGGCACCGAGGCGGACAACCTCGCCATCCAGGGGCTGTACCGGGCCCGCCGCGCGGCCGCTCCGGAGCGCACCCGGATCGTGCTGACCGGCATCGAGCACCACGCGGTCCTCGACGTGGTGGACTGGCTCGCCGCGCACGAGGGCGCCGAGCCGGTGCTCGTCCCGGTCGACGACGACGGGCGGGTCGACCTCGCCGCATGGGGGGCCGCGCTGGCGACCGCGCCCGAGCGGACCGCCCTGGCCACGCTGATGTGGGCCAACAACGAGATCGGCACGGTCCAGCCCGTGGCCGAGGCCGCCCGGCTTGCGGCCGACCACGGGGTCCCGTTGCACACCGACGCCGTCCAGGCCCTCGGGGCGGTGCCCGTGGACTTCGCCGCGTCCGGGGCCGCGACCCTGGCCGTCTCGGGGCACAAGGTCGGCGCCCCCGTGGGTGTCGGCGCCCTGCTCGTGCGCCGGGACGTCACGCTGGAGGCCGTGGTGCACGGCGGCGGCCAGGAACGCCGCCTGCGCTCGGGCACGGTCTCGGTGGCCCTGGCCGCCGCGCTGGCGGCCGCCGTGGCGGAGGCCGTCGCGGAGCAGCCCGCCGAGGCCGCCCGCCTGGGCGGGCTGCGGGACGAGGTGATCGCCGCCGTCGACGCCCTGGACGGGGTGCGCCTGACCGGGCCGCGAGACCTCGACCCGGCGACGGGGCAGGCGCTGTCGCCGGGGACGCGCCGACTGCCCGGCAACGTCCACATCACCGTGCCGGGCCGGACGGCGGACGCGCTGCTGTTCTCCTTCGACATGGCCGGGCTGGACACCTCGTCCGGGTCGGCGTGCACCGCCGGGGTGGCCGAGCCGTCGCACGTGGTCGCGGCCCTGCCGGGGCGGACGGAGGCCGACGCGCGGGCCACCCAGCGGTTCACCCTCGGCCGGACGACGACACCGGCCGAGGCGGCCGCGCTCATCGACGCGCTGCGGACACTGCTGGGGCCGGGCGTCTAGACTGGACCGCCCGTCCGTCGTCGAGAGAGGAGCCCGCCCGTGAAGGTCCTGGCCGCCATGTCCGGGGGAGTCGACTCCGCCGTCGCCGCGGCGCGTGCCGTGGACGCCGGGCACGACGTCGTCGGCGTCCACCTGGCCCTGTCCCGCATGCCCGGCACCCTGCGCACCGGCTCGCGCGGCTGCTGCACCATCGAGGACGCCTCGGACGCGTGGCGCGCGTGCGAGCGGCTCGGCATCCCCTTCTACACGTGGGACTTCTCCGAGCGGTTCGCGGAGGACGTCGTGGACGACTTCGTGGCCGAGTACGAGGCCGGCCGCACGCCCAACCCGTGCATGCGCTGCAACGAGCGCATCAAGTTCGCGGCGCTGCTCGAGCGCGCCCTCGAGCTGGGCTTCGACGCCGTCTGCACCGGCCACTACGCCGCCGTGCGGCCCGGTCCGGACGGCTCGCTGGAGCTGCACCGCGCCGCGGACGACGCGAAGGACCAGTCCTACGTGCTCGGTGTGCTGACCGCGGATCAGCTCGCGCACTGCCTCTTCCCGCTCGCGGACACGCCGTCCAAGGAGCTCGTGCGCGCCGAGGCGGCCGAGCGCGGCCTGTCCGTGGCGGCGAAGCCGGACTCCCACGACATCTGCTTCATCCCCGACGGCGACACCCGCGGCTGGCTCGCCGAGCGCATCGACCTGGCCCCCGGCCCCATCGTCGACCCGGAGGGGCAGGAGCTCGGCACCCACGCGGGCGCCCAGGCGTTCACGGTCGGCCAGCGCAAGGGCCTGGCCATCGGCCGTCCCGCGCCCGACGGCAAGCCCCGGTTCGTGCTCGAGGTGCGGCCGAAGGAGAACACCGTGGTCGTCGGCGGGCGCGAGCTGCTCGACGTCGACCGCATCACCGGCATCCGCCCGTCCTGGGCCGGCGCCCCGGTGCCCGAAGCCCGCACGGGCGCCTGGTTCGACTGTGCGCTGCAGTTCCGGGCCCACGGCGAGATCGTCGAGGCCCGCGCCCGCCAGCGCGCGGACGAGGCGGGGAATCCGGGGTGGGAGATCGAGCCGGCGCGCCCCCTGCGCGGCGTGGCTCCCGGTCAGACGGCCGTCCTGTACCGGGGCACCCGCGTGCTCGGCCAGGCCACCATCGACACCGCCCGCAATGCCCGGCTGTCCGCCCCCGCGGATGCGTAGGCTTCGGCCATGAGCCCGGACTACGACCCCCACGCCAGCTCGCTGCCCGGCACCGCGGACCCGGCGGTCCTCGACGAGCTCTTCGCGATCCGCGGCAGCATCGACAACATCGACGCCTCGCTCGTCTACCTCCTGGCCGAGCGGTTCAAGTTCACGCAGCGGGTCGGTGCGCTGAAGGCCCGCCACGACCTGCCGCCCTCGGACCCCGGGCGTGAGGCCGCCCAGATCGCGCGGCTGCACCGGCTCGCGCTCGAGGCCGACCTCGAGCCCGCGTTCGCCGAGAAGTTCCTGAACTTCATCATCGCCGAGGTCATCCGCCACCACCGCGCGCTGGCGGCCGAGGGCCGGCCGGACGCCGAGGCGGAGCCGGGGGCGGGCTCCGGGGACGCGGATGACTGAGGCCGCCCACGACGACGGCGCCACCGGCCCCGTCGCCCTCGGCGGCACGCCGTGGCGCGGCACCGACGTCGCAGAGGCGCAGCGCGTCACGCTCGGCGAGCTCGGCGCGGACCACTGGCCGGTGCTCCCCGAGCTGCCCGAGCGCGGACCCGGCGCCGACGCCACCGGCCGCTCGGCCGCCCTCCTGCAGGAGCTGGCCGTCGACCTGCAGCCGCACGGCTGGCGGGTCAGCCCGCCCGGGGCCGCCGGCTCCGGCCGCGACCGACGCCGCGCCGTCTCCCTCTGGCGCGAGGACGCGCACCGCTGGGCGGACACCGCGGGGGCCGAGGGCGCCGTCGTCGAACGTCTGGCCGTGCGGGTGCGCGGCCCGCTCAGCCTGCTCGCCGGCCTCTGGCTGCCCGGGGGAGAGCGCGTCCTCGGCGACCACGGCGCCCGCCGCGACGTCGCCGAGTCCTATCTCGAGGGACTGCAGGACGCCCTGCCCCGCCTCCGGAGGGCCACCGGGGCGGCCCGCCTCGGCGTCGTCGTCGACGAGCCGTGGGCGGGGGCCGTCCTCGCCGGGACCCTGCCCACCGCGAGCGGGTACCGCACCGTCCGGTCGCTGCCGCGCGAGGAGGCCCGCGGGCTGTGGCGCGCCGCCCTCGACGGGTTCACCGCCCTGTCCGACGTCGCCCGGGTGTGGCTCGCGCCGGGCCGCCGGGCCGCCTCCCCGGGGGCCGAGCTGCCCGGGCCCGCGGCGCTGGCGACGCTGACGGGAGAGTCCCTGCCCAGGCCCGACGCATCCGTGGACGCGCCCGCCCCGGCCCCGGTCTCGCTCGTGGTGGGCGTGGGCGCCCTCGACGACGGCGCGGACGGCACGCCCGGCACCCGCGAGGCGTGGGAGGCGGCGGCCGGCTGGGCCGACGTCGGGCGCGGGCTGACCCTGGCCCCCGAGCCGGGCGTGCGCCCGGTCGACGTCGTCCGCACGTGGGAACGGCTGGGGGTGGACCCCGGGCGGGTGGGCGACGTCGGCCTCACGGCGGCGGGGTCGCACGACCCCGCCGTGCTCCGCACTCTGCGGCGGGACGCGGAGGAGCTGGCCGCGCGGCTCGCCGAGCTGCGCGGCTGACCCGGCGCCCCGACGGACCGGGACGACCTCCGGCGTCGTCGGCCGTGGACGGGCCCGCCCGGCGGGTATCATCGGGCTGATCCTGAAAATTTCCTGTGCCCGGGGCCGGTCCCGCCCGCGGCGCCGGGGGGAGCGCTGACGAGGAGGTCAGGATGGGCAAGGCCAAGATCCTGGTGGTGGACGACGACGAGGCGCTGGCCGAGATGATCGGCATCGTCCTGCGCAACGACGGCTTCGAGCCGGCGTTCGCCGCGGACGGCACCTCCGCACTGCCCGCGTTCCACCGCGAGCGTCCCGATCTCGTGCTGCTGGACCTCATGCTCCCCGGCATCGACGGCATCGAGGTCTGCAGGCTCATCCGAGACGAGTCGGACGTGCCGATCGTGATGCTCACGGCCAAGTCGGACACGGCGGACGTCGTGCGCGGCCTCGAGTCGGGTGCGGACGACTACGTGCCCAAGCCGTTCAAGCCGGCCGAGCTCGTGGCCCGCGTCCGGGCCCGCCTGCGTGAGGGGAGGCCAAGCCGGCGGAGGTCCTGCACATCGGGGACCTCGAGATCGACGTGGCGGGCCACGAGGTCACCCGCGGCGGCGTCGGCATCGCCCTCACCCCGCTGGAGTTCGACCTCCTCGTGGCCCTCGCCCGGCGGCCGCGCCACGTCTTCACCCGCGAGATGCTGCTGGAGGAGGTCTGGGGGTACCGGCACCAGGCCGACACCCGGCTCGTGAACGTCCACGTCCAGCGCCTGCGCTCGAAGGTCGAGCCGGATCCCGAGAACCCGTGCGTCGTGCTGACCGTCCGCGGCGTCGGGTACAAGGCCGGCCAGGGCTGAGGGCATGACGGTGTCCGGCCCGGGTCTGAGCGCGGCCCCGGCGGCCGAGCCCGGCGCCGAGCCGGTCGAGCCCGCCGCCGGCCGCCCACGGTCGTGGGTCCCCGGCCCCGCGTGGCGTGCGCTGCGCCGCCGGTGGCGTCGGTCCCTGCGGCTGCGCACGGCGGTGCTCGCGGCCCTGCTCTCGATCCTCGCGGGCCTCGTGGTCGCCGCGTTCCTGACGCAGCAGATCACCCAGGCCCTCTTCGAGGCCCGCTACGAGCAGGTCCAGGCCGAGGCCCGCCGTGGCCTGAGTCAGGTGCGCGAGACGTTCGCGCAGACCACCGCCACGGACGCGCAGAGCACGGACGTGCTGGTGACCCAGACCCTGCGTGCCCTCGAGGGGGACTCGGGCACGACGATCCGCCGCCGCTACCACCTCGCCCCGCTGCCGGGCTCCGAGTCCGCGTACGTGGGGACGATCTCCTCCGCCGGTCTCGATCCCGCGGTGATCCCCCAGGAGCTGCAGGACGCGGTCGCCTCCGGGCCGGGCGTGTACGACGCGAGCGTGGCGCTGCCGGACCCCGGCGGCGGCACCCGGCCCGGCCTCGTGTTCGGCGCCCAGGTGGTGCTGCCCCCGGGTGCCACCTACGGGCTCTACCTCGTCTACGACCTCGCGGACGTCCAGAGCTCGCTCGACTCGGTGCTCAGGGTGCTGCTGGTGTTCGGCGTCGGCTTCCTGGTGATCAACGTGCTGGTCTCGTGGTGGGTCTCGCGGCGTGTGACCCTGCCCGTGCAGCAGGCGGCCCGGGCGGCCGAGTCCCTCTCGAGCGGCAACCTGGCCGTGCGGATGCCGGTCGACGGTGAGGACGAGATGGCCCGCCTGGGCATGTCCTTCAACCGGATGGCGGACAGCATCCAGGACCAGATCGGCCAGCTCGCCCAGCTGTCCCAGATGCAGCAGCGGTTCGTCTCGGACGTCTCCCATGAGCTGCGCACGCCGCTGACGACCGTGCGGATGGCGGCCGACGTGCTGTACGGCTCGCGCGAGGACTTCGACCCGGTCAACCGACGCTCGACCGAGCTGCTCTACCACCAGGTCGATCGCTTCCAGGCCATGCTCGCGGACCTGCTGGAGATCACCCGGTTCGACGCCGGCGCCGCCACCCCAGCCCTCGAGGCCACGGACATGCTCGAGCTGGCCCGCGACGTCGTGCTCACCTCTCAGCCGTTGGCCGATCAGAGCGGCGTGCCCGTGTACGTGGTGCCCATGGACCGGGACCGCGCCGACGGCCACGTCGCCTGGGTCGACCCGCGGCGGATCGAACGGATCCTGCGCAACCTGGTGAACAACGCGATCGAGCACGCCGAGGGCCGGCCGGTGGACGTGCTCGTGGCGGCCGACGAGGAGGCCGTCACGTTCGCCGTCGTGGACCACGGCATCGGCATGAGCCCCGAGCAGGTGCAGCGCGTGTTCGACCGGTTCTGGCGGGCCGACCCCTCACGCAAGCGCACCACCGGCGGGTCCGGACTGGGTCTGGCGATCGCCACCGAGGACACCCGGCTGCACGGCGGCCGGCTCGAGGCGTGGGGCGAGCTGGGGGAGGGGTCCACGTTCATGGTGACCCTGCCGCGGGCGCCGCGCCCGGCCGCGCAGGGCGCGGAGGCCCCGGAACCGATCGGCCGCTCCGTGCTGCCCATCCCGCCCCGCTACAGCACGGCGGACCGCCGGTACGCCGATGACCTGTCCCGACCCGTCCCGCAGGAGGCGGACGCCGACGCCGACGCCGTCGGCAGGGTCGCGGACGTCGCCGCCACGGCCGCGGACGCCCCACCGTCCGCGCGCCAGGCCGAGCAGGCCCTGACCGCACCGACCCGGCCGGTGTGCGTGGCCCCTCCGGGGGATCCCGCCGACGGGCCGGCCGCCGGGGACCGGACCGGCGAGGACGCGGCAGAGGAGGCCCGATGACCACCGTGGATCCGCAGCCGCCCCGCCCGCCGCGTGTCGCCGTCGTCGCGGTGATCGTCGCCCTGGTGCTCGCCCTCAGCGGCTGCACCCAGATCCCCCAGAGCTCCGAAGTGCGCAGCGCCGACCCGGTCGACGGGGCCAGCGCGGCCGCCGACGCGCCGCAGTTCCATCCGCCGGGACCCGCCGAGTCGGACACGGCGGAGGAGGCCATCCGGGGCTTCCTGCTCGCGGGCACGAGCCCGCAGGACGACTACGCGGTGGCGCGCGAGTTCCTCGACGGCCCCGCGGCCACCCAGTGGACGCCCGGGCAGCGCACCCTCGTGTACTCGGCGGAGCCGCGCATCACCCGGGGCGACGGCGACGGGGACTACCAGATCCAGGTCGAGGTCGACTCGGAGATCGACGAGTACGGCCTGCGGACCGTCGCGCCGCCGGGGACCACACGGGCCTGGGCGGTCACCGTGCAGGAACGGCCCCAGGGCATGCGGATCACGTCCACGGAGAACGGCACGCTGCTCTCCCAGGCGCAGTTCGGACAGCTGTTCGCGCCGCACGAGCTCGCCTTCTACGACACCGCGAAGCGCTATATCGTGCCGGACGTGCGGTGGTTCGTCAATCGGGGCACCACCGTGACCGCGGTGACGCGAGCGCTGCTGCGCGGGCCGGCACCGTATCTGGCCGGGGCGGTGGAGACGGCCTTCCCGCTGCGCACCGGCACCGACCTGGCCGCGCCCACGGTGCCCGTCGACGACGACGGCGTGGCCCACGTCGACCTCACCCAGGCGGCCGCCGAGGGGGCCGACGCCGAGCGGCGGCACCGCATGCGGGAGCAGCTGGAGCTGACCCTGAGGGGCCTCCAGTCGGTCAAGGAGGTCGAGGTGACCGTCGCCGGTGCCCAGCTGTCCACGTCGGGAGACGACGGCCCGGCCCCGGTCCAGACCGACCCCGCCGTCAGATCGGTCCAGGTGGGCATCGACGCGGCGACGGGCGGACTCGTGTACGTGCAGGGGAGCAGCGTCACGCCGGTGGGCGGCGCTCCGGACGTCACCGCGCTCGATCCGGTCCGCCCGACGATGTCCGGCGACCGCAGCCGATTCGCGTTCGTCACCGGTGACCGGACGGCGGTCCACGTCGCCGGCACGGACGGCTCCCTGCGGGAGGTGCTGCGCGGCACCGGGCTTACCGTCCCGTCGCTGGACCTCCTGGGCTGGGTGTGGGCGGCCGACCGGGGCACGACCTCGCGGATCCGCGCCGTCTCGGCCCAGCCCGGCGGGCAGGAGCGCATCGTGACGGCCACCTGGCTGCGCCCCGGCGAGCGGATCGTCGACCTGCGGTTGGCCCGGAGCGGGGCCCGGGCCGCGATGCTCGTCGACGACGGCCAGCGGACCACCCTGCGCGTGTCCGGCGTCGTGCGCGGTTCGGACGGGGTGCCGAACGCCCTGACCGAGCCGATCCTGCTGCCCTCCTCCGGGTCGGAGGACTCGGTGGAGTGGGCCGGCGACACGAACCTGCTCGTCTCGGCGTACGCCGCGAAGCCCGACGAGCGCGTGGTGCCGCGGATCGTCTCGATCGATGGCACCGTCCGGGAGCTCAACCCACTGGGCGGCCTGCGGGGGATCTCCGCCGGCGACGACGGCGCCTATTACGCGGAGACGGAGGAGTTCGTGTTCCTGCTGGTGGGCTCCTCGTGGCGGGCGCAGGAGCTCGACCGCGGGGTACGCGACCTCTCGTTCCCGGACTGAGCCGGGCCGGCGCTCACCGCCCCGTCGTCCACTCCTGCACAGCCGTCCTGTCCCGCACAGCGGCCCGCCCCGGCGCCTGGACGGCGGTGTCGTGCGGTGGACTCGTCCCATGCGCTCCCCGCCGTCCTCCCCGTCCCCGGCGTTCGGCGCCCTCGGTCGGGCCCTGGCCGACCTGGTCCTGCCCGCCGAGTGCGCGGTGTGCGCGGCGCCGGGCCACCGGCTCTGCCCGGCCTGCGCGGAGGGACTGACCGCCGTCCTGTCCCGGCCCTTCCGGGCGGAGCAGGACGCCCCGGCCTTACCCTTGGGCCCCGGCGGCGCTCCGCTGCCGGTGATGGCGGCCGGGCGCTACGCAGACCCGCTGGCGGCCGCCGTGCTCGCGTTCAAGGACCATCACGCGCTGCACCTGCGCGGCGTGCTGGGCGAGGCCCTCTGCCGGGCCGTCGCCGCGGCGCGTCTCGAGCCGGACCTGCCCGGGGCGCGGCACGCCCTGCTCGTCCCGGTCCCGGGCGGCGCGGTCGGATTCCGACGGCGCGGCTACGACCCGCTCGCCGAGCTCACCCGGGCGCTGCCGGCGCCGTGGCTGGTCTCCGACGCCGTCCGTGCGCGCCTGCTGCCCCGCGCGAGCACGCTCCGGGGCGGCGGCCCGTCCCACGCGGGCGCCGGGGCGGGCCAGCGCCGCCGGCGGGCCCGGGACTGGCGCGTCGCCGCCGGGCGGCTGCCGGCCGGCGCGCCCGTCCTGCTCGTGGACGACGTCCTCACCACCGGCGCCACCCTCGCCGCGCTCGCGGAGGCGGTGCGCCGCGCCGGCGGGCACCCCGTCGGGGCCGTCGTGCTCGCGGCCGTGGCCCCGCCGCGGGACCCCGCCGAGCCTGGCCCCCGGCCAGGCCCCCGGGTAGGGTGAACGGCACGGAATCGCCCCTACGGTTCCCGTCCTGCCGACGGCTGGAAGGAGGTCGCACCCTCGGACCCGCCGCCGCCCTGCGGACGCGACACCGAGGCGCACCTCCCCTCCCGAGGCCGGACCCGTGAGAGTCGGACCAGGAGGACGCCATGACCATGGATGTCAGCTACATCGCCCGCAACCTCAGGCTCCCGGAGAGCTTCCGCGACCACGTCGTCGAGCGCACCGAGCGCCTCCAGCCGCTCGCCGAGGGCGCCGACACGCTCGAGGTCCGCGTGACGAAGTCCTCCCACCACAAGCACTCGGACGAGACGGTCCGCGTGGAACTGACGGTCCGTGGCCCGCGGGACGTCGTGCGGGCCGAGGCCGACGCGGACGACAAGCTGGTCGCCTTCGACCAGGCCGCCACCCGACTGGCCGAGCGCCTGCGGCGCCTGCGCGACCGCCGCAAGGACCGCCGTCACGGCAAGCTCGGCGCCTCCCGCGGCGCGGGCGAGGTCGGATTCGTGCCGCCGCTGCCGCCGTCGGGTGCCGCGCTGGCCGCGGAGGAGGCCGCCGAGCAGGACGCCCCCGAGGTGGGCACCCCGGTGCGCATCCGCCAGAAGGCGTTCCCCGCGACCCCCATGAGCGTGGACGAGGCCGTCGACGCGATGGAGCTGGTGGGCCATGACTTCTTCCTCTTCCAGAACGCCGAGACCGGCGTGCCCTCCGTGGTCTACCGCCGCCGGGGCTGGAGCTACGGCGTGATCCGCCTGGACGAGTCCCTCCCGCAGGATCACGTCTCCGCCTCCGAGGGGGAGCGGGCCTACCAGGCGCGCGAGGACTGACCGCCCCGCCGACGTCGACCACGACCTGCTGACGCCGCGGCGCCCGTCCCCTCCGGGACGGGCGCCGCGGCCCGTCCGGACTCGGCCCGTACACTGTCCCGGAGACCGCGCCACGGCCGAGCGCGAGGGGCATCCCGTCCCGCCCCGGCCACACCGCAAGGGAGCAGAGAACCAGTGCCTTCGATCATCGACCGCGTCCTGAAGATCTCGGACAACCGCGTCCTCAAGCGCATGCAGGCCACGGTGGACGCCGTGAACCTCCTCGAGGACGACTTCCGGGCGCTCAGCGATGCGGAGCTGCGTGCCGAGACGGACACGCTCCGGGCCCGGCATGCGGACGGCGAGTCGTTGGACCTGCTCCTGCCGGAGGCGTTCGCCGCGGTCCGGGAGGCCGCGGGACGCACGCTCGGCCAGCGGCACTACGACGTCCAGCTGCTCGGCGGCATCGCGCTGCACCAGGGCAACATCGCGGAGATGAAGACCGGCGAGGGCAAGACCCTCGTGGCCACCGCCCCGGCCTACCTCAACGCGCTGTCCGGCAGGGGCGTGCACGTGGTGACGGTCAACGACTTCCTCGCCTCCTACCAGGCCGACCTCATGGGCCGCGTGTTCCGCTTCCTCGGCATGCAGACGGGCGTCATCGTGGCGGGCCAGACCCCGGCCGTACGCCGCGAGCAGTACGCCGCGGACATCACCTACGGCACGAACAACGAGTTCGGCTTCGACTTCCTCCGGGACAACATGGCCTGGTCCCTCGACGAGCTCGTGCAGCGTGAGCACCACTACGCGATCGTCGACGAGGTGGACTCGATCCTCATCGACGAGGCCCGCACCCCGCTGATCATCTCCGGCCCCGCCCAGGGAGAGGCCAACCGGTGGTACGGCGAGTTCGCCCGGCTGGTGCGCCGCCTCGAGGCGGACACGGACTACGAGGTGGACCACAAGAAGCGCACCGTCGGCATCCTCGGCCCCGGCATCGAGAAGGTCGAGGACCACCTCGGCATCACGAACCTGTACGAGACGCAGAACACCACGCTCATCCAGTTCCTGAACAACGCGGTCAAGGCCAAGGAGCTGTTCAAGCGGGACAAGGACTACGTGGTCCTCGACGGCGAGGTGCAGATCGTCGACGAGCACACGGGCCGCGTGCTCAAGGGACGCCGCTACAACGAGGGGCTCCACCAGGCCATCGAGGCCAAGGAGGGCGTCGAGGTCAAGCCCGAGAACCAGACGCTGGCCACGGTGACCCTGCAGAACTACTTCCGCGGCTACGAGAAGCTCGCCGGCATGACGGGCACCGCCGAGACGGAGGCCGCCGAGTTCACGTCGACCTACGGCCTCGGCGTCGTCGTGATCCCGCCGAACCGGGAGCGACAGCGCGTGGACCGCAACGACGTGGTGTACAAGAACGAGAAGGTCAAGTTCGACGCCGTCGTCGACGACATCGCCGAGCGGCACGCGAAGGGCCAACCGGTCCTGGTGGGCACCACCTCGGTGGAGAAGTCCGAGTACCTCTCCACGCTGCTGGCCAAGCGCGGCGTCCGCCACGAGGTCCTGAACGCGAAGAACCACGCCCGCGAGGCCGCCATCGTGGCGCAGGCCGGCCGCCCGGGCGCCGTCACCGTGGCCACCAACATGGCCGGCCGCGGCACCGACATCATGCTCGGCGGCAACGCCGAGTTCACGGCGGTGGCCCGCATGCAGGAGCTGGGCCTCGACGCCGCCGAGGACCCGGAGGCGTACGAGGCCCGCTGGCCCGAGGTGCTGGCGCAGGCCGAGGCCGCCGTGGAGGACGCGCACCGCGCGGTCATCGAGGCCGGCGGCCTGTACGTGGTGGGCACCGAGCGCCACGACTCGCGCCGCATCGACAACCAGCTGCGCGGTCGTTCCGGCCGTCAGGGCGACCCGGGCGAGTCCCGGTTCTACCTCTCCCTCACGGACGAGCTCATGCGCAACTTCAACCCGGGCGTGGCCCAGCGGATCATGAACAGCCCGTCGATCCCGGACGACATGGCGCTCGAGTTCGGCTTCGTCTCGAAGGCGATCCAGAACGCGCAGGCGCAGGTCGAGGGGCGCAACGCCGAGCAGCGCAAGAACGTGCTCAAGTACGACGACGTGATGAACCGCCAGCGCGAGGCCATCTACACGGACCGCCGTTCCATCCTCGAGGGGGAGGACCTGCAGGACCGGGTGCGCCGCTTCGTGGAGGACGCCGTCGGGAACATCGTGGACGCGGCCACCGAGGAGGGCCACGCCACCGACTGGGACCTCGACCAGCTGTGGCGGGACCTGGCAGAGCTCTACCCCGTGGGCATCTCGCAGGAGGACGTCCTCGACGAGGTCGGCGGCCGGGGCCGGCTCAAGGCCGAGGTCCTCAAGCGCGAACTCGTCTCCGATGCGCTCCTGGCGTACGAGGACCGGGAGGCGCAGGTGGGGTCCGAGGCGCTGCGGGAGGCGGAGCGTCGCGTGGTGCTCGCCACCATCGGGCGCCGCTGGCAGGAGCATCTCTACGAGATGGACTACCTCAAGGAGGGCATCGGGCTGCGCGCGATGGCCCAGCGCGAGCCCCTCGTGGAGTACCAGCGCGAGGGCTACACGATGTTCCAGAACATGCTCGCCGCCATCCGCGAGGACGCCGTGCGCACGCTGTTCCAGGCGCAGATCAGTGCGGCCCCCGCGTCGACGTCGCTGCCCGGCGTCCAGGACGCCCGCGCCGTGACGATGGCCCCGCAGATCTCCGTGGAGGGCATCGACGCCCCGCAGCAGCCGGCGCAGCTGCGTTTCACCGGTCCGTCCGAGGACGGGCAGAGCGCGGTCACCCGCAGCGGCACGGACTCCGGCGCCACGGTCGCGGCGGGCACGAACCGCCGCTCCCGCCGTCAGGCGGAGCGCCGCGGCCGCCGCGGCTGACCGGCATCCTGCCACGACGCAGGACGAGGGCCCGCAGACCTCCAGGTCTCCGGGCCCTCGCTCGTCAGTCCGACGGGACGATCCGGCTCAGCCGATCTCGACCGACGTCACCTTCCACCGGCTGAGCCGCCGCTCGAGTCGGAGCGCGAAGGCCCGGGCCCGGCCCTCCCACAGCACCGTCGCGCTGGCCTCCACCCGGCCGGGCGCGACCTCGCACACGCGGGCACCCACCGGGCGGGGTGCGGACTTGGGCGTCCGGGGCGGGACGGCCGCGGAGGGCCGTCGACCGGGCCCGGTCGGCGCGACGGCGCCCAGCAGCTCCATGCGACGGGTCAACTTGTCCAGGACCTCGGGCGAGAGCCAGGCGGAGAGGTCCCGCAGGGCACGGCGGCCCGTCTCGACCTCGACGCAGGCGACGGCGATCACGGCGGCGAGCGAGCGGACGCGGCGCAGCTCCTCGCGCCCCTGTTCGGTGCGGGCCCGCCGGGCGATCTCCTCACCGCGGGGCAGGACTGCGGGGCTGTGGGCGGGCCCGTGGAGGAGGGTGTCGGCGGTGCGCCGGTCGGAAGCGGCGCGGGGGCGGGTGGCGAGGGTGGTCATGGCGGTCTCCTGAGGACGAGGCGAAGCGGGGGAGTGCAGGGTCGTGGATGTCATGGCCGTGGTCCGTCCACGCCGGCGTGCGGGGTGAACACGGGGGAGGTCAGCACGGTGCCGGGCAGCAGCAGGTGCGGGTCGTCGCCGATCACCCGTCGGTTGGCCTCGTACCAGCGGCGCCAGCGGGCGTCGATCTCTCGGGGGGTCGCGTCCGGGCCGAGCTCGGCGGCGGCGAGGTGCCACAGGCAGTCGCCGCGCCGGACGGTGACGGTCGGGTGGTCCGGATCCGCACGGCCGGTGCCGGCGCCCGGTGGGGCCGGCGCCGGGGGCCGGGGCGTCCACGCGGCGTCCGGCGCCGGGGCCTCGACGCCGGTGGCGTGCGCAGGCACCGCAGCCACGGTCCAGGAGGCGTCCGGCACGGGATGAGCCGCGTCCGCCCACGCGGCCGGTGCCGCGAGCAGCTGGGCACCGACGACGGCGCCTGCCACGCGTCCGAGCAGGGCGGGAGTGAGGCTCCGGCCCAGGCGGGCCCAGGCCGGCCGACCCGCGCGGCGCCCCAGCGCGACGAGCGCCAGCCCGATCAGGCCCACCGCCCACCATGCGAGCAGTCCGAGCCCGGCGAGACCGGCACCGAGGCCCAGCACGCGGGTCAGTTCCGCCCCGGGCGCGCTGGTGCCCGTCTGCAGCAGCGCCGCGGCACAGGCGAGCAGACCGGGACCGGCCAGAAGCAGGACGGTGAGGCCGACGGCGTCCGCCGCGTCGACCGGACGGGTCGGGGCCGGGCCGGCCGGTGATGTCGAGCGCTCCATGGATTCCCCTCCTGTGCGTCCGTCCGGCCGGGATCCCGCGATCAGGCCGGTGATGATGATCACAGTGAACTGCACGGGCCGATAGGTGTCAAGAGTGATGTTTGATGATGTTTGATGACGACCGATGTCCGGCGCTGAGCCTCCTATACTGAGCGCATGCGGTGGAACGGACTCTTCGACGACCTGGAGGCGCACTGGGCCGACCTCGGCTGGCAGGAGACGGTGGCCGAGGCCGCGGAGCTGACCCGAGCGGAGTGGATGGCGCTGTCCCTGGCCGACCGCCTGCGCGGAGCCCGAGGGCGGCAGGTCCGGCTCCACCTGGCCTGGGGCGAGGTCGTGGACGGCGTGGTGCACACGGTGGGCCAGGGCTGGGTCGGCGTGCACGTCGACGGCTCGGGATCGGCGATCGTCGCGGTGGACTGCGTGGCGGCCGTGGAGGCCGACCTGACCCGGGCCGTGGCCGCGCCCGAGCTCGCCGCGGCCGGCTGGGGGACGGTGCTGCGCGGCATCGCGCGGACGCGCCAGCCGGTGGCGGTGACGGGACGCCTCGGCGCGGCGCTGGCGGAGGGCACCGTGGACCGGGTCGGCGGCGACCACCTCGACATCGCCCGCCACCCGCGGGACGAGGCCCGGCGGGCCGCGGCCGTCCGCGGGCGGCTCGTCATCCCGTTCGGGGCGCTGGGGACGGTCCGGACCGCGCTGCGCCCCGCCTGAGCAGACCGTGTGGGCTCAGCGGGCCTTCGCGTCCGCCTCGGTCCACTCCCGGACGCGGGCGCGCGTCACTTCCTTCTGACGTTCCACGTAGTCCTCGAGCCAGGACACCTCGATGCGCCACTGACCGCGGCCCCCGACCTGGATGGCCTGCAGCTCACCCGAGCGGACCAGGGCACGGGCGGCCTGACCGGAGATGTTCAGGGTCTCCGCGACGTCGGTCAGGGTGAGAAAGCGCTGCACGGTGCTCCTTCGGTCGAGGCGTCCAGGACGGTCGCGGGCGGCCCACGACGTCGACCCATTCAACCCCGGGAACACCCGGAGGCGACACTTTTCCACAGCGTACGCGGCGGATCCGGCGATCCACGGCCCCAGTGGTTACTCTGGGCGCAGCGCGGAGGGGCCGACACCGACGGGGTGCCGGGGCCGCGGCGGCCCGAGGGGCCGGTCCGAAGGGGGGAACATCCGGTGTCCACGACCATGTCCGCGTCCGCCGAGGGCGGCCGTCTGCGCCGGCCCCGCTGGCGGGATCCCCGGCTCCTCGTCGGTCTCGTGCTCGTCCTCGCCTCGATCGCCGGCGTCGTGGCGCTGGTCGCCTCCGCCCAGCAGACCGCCGCGTACTGGACAGCTGCGGAGGACCTGCCCCCGGGCACACCCATCGCGTCCGGGGACCTGCGCCCCGTGGAGGTGAACCTCAGCGAGGCCGGCGAGCGGTACCTCAGCGCCGATGCTCCGGCTCCCGAGGGGCGGATGGTCTCCGGGACGGTCCGGGCCGGTGAGCTGCTGCCGGCGGCGGCACTGGTGGACGCGGACCCGGACGGCCGTCGTCCCGTCGGGGTGGCCCTGGACGAGCCGCTCCCGTCCGGCGTGGGCGTGGGAGACCGCGTGGACGTCTGGGTGGCCATGCCGGCGGAGGGAGGCCGCGGCCATGCGGACCCGGCCCGGCTGGCCGAGGCGCTCGAGATCTCCGAGGTCGCGGCGGAGCAGAACGGCTTCGGCGGCTCGGGCACCACCCGGGTGCAGCTGCTGGCACCGGAGGAGACCCTGCCGCGCATCGTGGACGCGAAGGTCAAGGACGCGCGGGTCACCCTCGTGCCGGCCCACGGGGTGCGCTGACCGTGCGCATCGCCCTGGCCACCACCGTCCAGCCGGGCCTGGACCACATCGGCCCGCTCGAGCGGCACCAGACGGACATCACCGTGCTCCGCCGGGCCGAGGACCTCGCCGAGCTGCTCGCGATCGCCCGCTCCGGTCTCGTGGACGCGGTCCTCGTGGCCGGGGACACCGAGTCCCTCACCGCCGCCTTCCTGGAGGAGACGGCCCGGCTGCCCCGACCCGTGGGCGTGGCGGCGCTCAGCGAGGTTCGCACCGAGCGCCGTCGCCTCCGCAGCATGGGGGTGCCCTGCGTGCGCGCCGACGCCGACCCCGAGCAGATCGCGGCCGTCGTCGTGGAGTCCGCGAGCGCCGCCGCGGAGGGCCGCCGGCCGGAGACCTCGCACGGGGAGGACGCCGACCACGCCCGGGATCACGCCGAGGACCTCGACGACCTGCCGATCACCCTGGAGACGCTCGGCGCGGACGAGGTGCCCGGCCTCACGGACCCCTGGCGCGGCGCCGACGAGCCCGACGACGCCGGGCCGGGTGCCGCCCCCGCCGCGGCCACGCCCGACGGCGGCCCCGCCACGGCGGACGAGGGAGCCGACCCCGCACCCTCTCCGGAGGAGGGCGAACCGGCCGGACCCGCGCGGGAGTCCCTGGTGACCGTGGTGTGGGGCCCCACCGGCGCTCCGGGACGCACCACCGTCGCCGTGAACCTCGCCGCCGAGCACGCCGTGGCCGGCCGGAACACGCTGTTGATCGACCTGGACACGTACGGCCCCGCCGTCGGTGTGCACCTGGGGCTGACGGAGGAGTCGGCCGGCGTGGCGCGGGCCGTGCGGCGGGCCGACCACGGCCGGCTGGGCGCCGCCGACCTGGCGGCCGCGGGCGTCCGCGTCCGCGTCGCCGGCGCGGACCTGACGGTTCTGACGGGGCTCACCCGCGTGGACCGGTGGCCCGAGCTGCGCCCCGCCGCCGTCTCCGCGCTGATCGCGGCCGCCAGGGAACGGTGGGACCGCGTGGTCGTCGACGTCGGGTTCGGTCTCGAGCAGGACGAGGAGTTGTCCTTCGACGTGCCCGCCCCACAGCGCAACGGTGCGACCCTGGCGGCGCTCGCCGCGGCCGACGAGGTCATCGCGGTCGGCGGGCCGGACGCCGTCGCGCTGCCCCGCCTGGTCCGCGGGGTCGAGGAGCTGGCGGAGGTGGCCCCGGCCGCACGGCTGCGCGTCGTGGTCAACCGGCTCCGGCCCGCGGCCGCCGGCGTCGCCCCGCGCGGGCAGGTCGAGGCCGTCTGGAACCGCTACGCCTCGCCGGCCACGCCCCTGGAGGCGTTCCTGCCGTGGGACCCGGCCGCCGCGGACCCCGCGCTGCTCGCCGGCCAGGTGCTCGCCGAGGCCGCTCCGAACAGCCCGCTGCGTCGCGCCCTCGCCACGCTGGCCGGTGTCCCTGCCCGCCCCGCCCGCCGCGGACGGCACCGCGCACGGCCCTCGCAGACCATCGCCGCCGTGTCGTCCGACGCCGCCCGCGACGCCACGGACACGGGCCGCCCGGCACGTCGCCGTACCCTGATCCCATGGTCAGTTCGCTCGCGCAGGACCCCCTGACGTCGCACCCGGACATCGGAGACGAGGACCGCGCCTGGCTGCAGCGGCTCGTGGGGGACTGGCAGCTCGTGGCAGACCTGGCGCTCGCGGACCTCGTGCTCTGGTGCCCCGTGCCCCGCCGCGACGAGGCCGGAGGGTTCGTCGCGCTCGCCCAGGTCCGGCCCTTCACCGCTCCCACCCTCTTCCACCGCGACATCGTGGGCTCGCGCGCCCGCGCGGACCTGCGGGCCGTCGTCGGGCAGACGTGGCATGGCGGGGAGCGGGCCGAGGGGGCCGGCCCCGTCGAGGCCCCGGGAGGCACGCTGCAGGTGCGTCTGTGGCCGGTGGTCCGCGCCGGGAGGGTCATCGCGGTCGTCTCCGCGCACGCGGACCCGAACGGCCGGCCGGCGCGCTCGGTGATCGAGGAGAACTACAGCCGGACGGCCAGCACCCTGCTGGACATGATGCAGCACGGCCGCTGGCCGGCGCCCGAGGAGCCCTCCGGCCTCTGGGCGGGCGGCACGCCGCGGGTGGGGGACGGCCTCGTCGTGCTCGGGCCGGACTCGGTCGCCGAGTTCACCAGTCCCAACGCGGTCTCCGCCCTGCGCCGGCTGGGCATCGCCTCGACCCTCGAGGGGCACCGGCTCACCGACGTGCTGGCCAGCACCGAGGCCGCCCGCGTTCCCACCGACGAGGGGACGTGGGCGGTGCTCACCGGCCTGCGTGCCGGACGGCGGGAGGTGCAGTCCGGCGGGGCGTCCCTCACGGTGCGCTCCGTCCCCCTGCTCGGTCCGGACGGCTGGCAGGGGGCGCTGCTGCTGCTGCGCGACGTGACCGAGCTGCGCCGCCAGGAGCAGCGTCTGCTCACCAAGGACGCGACCATCCGCGAGATCCACCACCGCGTCAAGAACAACCTGCAGACCGTGGGATCGCTGCTGCGCATGCAGGCGCGGCGCACGTCCTCGCCCGAGGCGGAGCGTGCGCTGCGTCAGGCGATGCAGCGGGTGGACACGATCGCCCTCGTCCACCAGACGCTGAGCGAGGAGATCGAGGACCAGGTCCCCGTGGACGGTCTGCTGCAGCGGCAGTTCCGCCTGGCCGTCGAGGTGGCCGGGGACGGGCGGCCGCTGCAGGTCGCGGTCACGGGCGAGTTCGGTGAACTGCCCTCCCACGTGACCACGCCGCTGGCGCTGGTGCTCAATGAGCTGGCGGCCAACGCCGTCGAGCACGGCACGGCGCCGGGCGGTGGCTGCGTGGGCCTGCACGCCGACCGCGAGTCGACCCCCGCAGGAACGGTGCTGGTCGTGTCCGTGACGGACGGCGGCCCCGCCGCCCCCGACGGATGGGTGCCGGGGGAGTCTCCCCGCGCGGGCGAGGGATCGGGGCTCGGCCTGCGCATCGTGCACTCGCTCGTGGAGGGGGACCTGCGCGGCACCCTGCGCTGGGAGCGGTCCGACGACGGCGGCACGCGCGTCGTGCTGCGACTGCCCCTGACGTGAACCCGGCCGGGCATGACGACGGCCCCGTCGACGAGGTCGACGGGGCCGGTGGTCCGGGTGGGTCAGGAGGCGCGGCGGGCGCGTGCCGCACGGCGCTTCATGGCGCGCCGCTCGTCCTCGCTCATGCCGCCCCAGACGCCCGAGTCCTGGCCGGACTCCATGGCCCACTTCAGGCACGTGTCCACGACCTCACACGAGCGGCACACCGCCTTGGCCTCCTCGATCTGCAGGAGGGCGGGGCCGGTGTTGCCCACGGGGAAGAACAGCTCCGGGTCCTTGTCCAGGCACGCTGCTTTACTGCGCCAATCCATCGGTCCGCTCACTTTCTGTCGGAAGAGCCGGAGCCCGCGGGCGCCGGTGGTCACGGCCTCCGCCGGCGGCGGGCGCGGGGGCCTGCACGGACGACGCGCGGCACGACCGATACGGAGGGCGACCCTGGTCATTGCAACGGGGACCGCTTTCGTACGAACGCGGCCCCCGGGAATCTTTCGCGTGCCATCCTCGCACGGCCCTCACGAGTGAACAAGAGGTGAATGAGGTGCATCACCGCACCTCCCAGTGAGTCCTTGGTCACACCTGTGCCCGGGGCGGCGCGTCGCCGCGGACCTGGCCCGCGCACCGCCCGGCGTACGGTGGGGGACACGTCCGTCCCCGCAGCCGTCCCGCAGGAGAGGCCCCATGGCACAGTCCCGCCGCCCCGACCCCGTCGCCCCGTCCGAGTCGTCGGGCGCCGACGCGACGACGGTCCCGCCCCGCCCCGGCCGGGGCCTGCCGGTGGCCGTCCTCGTGGTCGCCGCGGCGCTCGTGCTCGAGGCGGGCGCGCTCCTCTGGCTCGCCGTGGACGCGGTGGTGCATGCGGCGGACGGGGTGCTCCCGGCCGGCGCCCGCGTGATGCTGGTCGTCATCTACGCGCTGCTCACCCTGTGGATCCTTGCGACCGCCGTCGCCCTGCTGCGCGGTCGGGCGTGGAGCCGCGGCGCCGCCGTCGCGATCCAGCTCTTCGGTGTGCTCCTGTCCTCGTGGCTCTTCAGCGTGGACGCCGCCGCTCTGGGTGGGCCGCTGCTCGCGGTCTCCGGCGTCGCGCTGCTCACCCTCTTCACGACGCCGGTCACCCGGCATCTCACCCCCGCCCCGGAGGCCTCGACGGACGCCTGAGCCCCGCCCCGACGACGACGGCGCGCCCCCGGCCAGGGGCGCGCCGTCGTCGTCATCGGGGCCGTGGTCAGTTCACCGGGCCGGTGAACTTCTCGCCGGGGCCCTTGCCCGGGGCGTCCGGGAACGGGGAGGCCTCACGGAACGCCAGCTGCAGCGAGCGCAGCCCGTCGCGCAGCGGTCCGGCGTGCTGGCTGCCGATCTCGGGGGCCGCGGCCGTGACCAGCCCGGCGAGGGCCGTGATGAGCTTGCGGGCCTCGTCGAGATCGATGAGCTCGCGGGCGTCGGGGGAGTCGGCCAGGCCGCACTTGACGGCGGCGGCGGTCATCAGGTGCACGGCGGTGGTCGTGATGACCTCGACGGCGGGGACCTCGTGGATGTCGCGGATCTCGGCGGGGGCGTCCATGGGGGTGGCGTCCTGGGCCTGACGTTCGTCTGTCATGGTGGTAAGCTTCCCATAGACCACTCGTGGTCCGCGCAAGACCTCGTCATCCGGTGACCCCGGGGCGGGCATGCACGGGCCAGGAGCAGCAAAGTGGAGGCCTCTCTCCCACCCGCGTCAGCAGGATGTCCGGTTCGCCCCGGGCCGAGTTGCCGGGTCGCCGGTCGGGACCGCCGCGTCGTGGCGCGCAGCCCGCACCGAGGGTCCCGTCCGACGGGATCGTGTCGAGGCCTCCGTCTGCGTCCGCGCAGGGGAGGCCTTCCTCGTTTCCGAGGGCCCCTCCGGTGGGCGCGGGGTCACCCGTCGTCTCACACAGAGGAGTACCACCATCAGCGATCCCCGCATCAACGAGCGTATCCGCGTTCCGGAAGTCCGCCTGGTCGGCCCGAACGGCGAACAGGTCGGCATCGTCCGCGTCGAGGACGCCCTCCGGCTCGCCGCCGAGGCGGACCTGGATCTCGTGGAGGTGGCCCCCACGGCCAAGCCTCCGGTGTGCAAGCTGATGGATTTCGGCAAGTACAAGTACGAGGCCGCGGTGAAGGCCCGTGAGTCGCGCAAGAACCAGGTGAACACGGTCCTCAAGGAGGTCCGCTTCCGCCTGAAGATCGACAAGCACGACTACGAGACCAAGACCGGCCACGCCAAGAAGTTCCTGAGCCAGGGCGACAAGGTCAAGGCCATCATCCAGTTCCGCGGCCGTGAGCAGCAGCGTCCCGAACTCGGCATCAAGCTGCTGCAGCAGTTCGCCGAGGACGTCGCCGAGCTGGGCACCGTCGAATCGCAGCCGCGCCAGGACGGCCGCAACATGGTGATGGTGGTCGGCCCGCTGCGCACCAAGGCCGATGCGCGGGCGGACCAGCGCAAGAACTCGGCCGAGAGCCACCGCGAGCGTCAGGGCGGCGGTTCGCGTCGCGACCAGGCCGCCCGCGAGGCCAAGGAGCGCGCCGCGCAGAAGGCGGCGTCCGACTCCGCCCCGGTGCGGAATTCGGTCGGGGATGCGTTCCCCGAGCAGCTGAAGGCCATGGCCGCCCGGACGCAGGAGAACGCCTCCGCGGCCCCGGCCGAGACGACGCAGGCGCCGAAGACCCCGGCCCCGGCGGCTCCCCGCCCGGCCGCGGCCGCCCCGGCTGCGAAGCCGGCCTCCAGCGCCACGCCCGCATCGGCCCCGAAGCCGGCCGCGACGCCGAAGCCGCAGTCCTCGGCTGCGCCGGCTGCCACGCCGAAGCCGCGGTCCGCCGCCAAGCCGGCCGCGCCGTCGTCGGCTCCGAAGCCGGCGGCCAAGCCGATGCCGGCCCCGCCCAAGCCCGCCGCCCCCCGCGGCGGTGCCCCCAAGCCCGGTCCTCGGGCCTGACCCCCCGGGGTCGCCACAGACCAGCCCGGTCCGGACGGACCGGGGTGACCAGCACTGCCGCGCGCGCCGCGCACGGCAGCGATGAGTGAAGGAGAACGGCAGCCATGCCGAAGATGAAGACCCACAGCGGTGCCAAGAAGCGCTTCCGCGTGACCGGCTCCGGCAAGATCATGCGCCAGCAGGCGAACCGCCGCCACTACCTGGAGCACAAGTCCTCGCGCCTGACCCGCCGTCTCAAGGGCGACCAGCTCGTCTCCAAGGGCAGCATCAAGCAGATCAAGCGGATGCTCGGCATCTGACACCCCCCCGGCCTCGCCGGAACCCCTTCCTCCTCGGCCGTGACGCGCCAGTGCGCGCCCCGGGGACCACACAGATTGGAGTACGCACGTGGCACGTGTGAAGCGGGCAGTGAACGCCCACAAGAAGCGTCGGACCATGCTGGAGCGCGCCTCCGGCTACCGCGGCCAGCGGTCTCGCCTGTACCGCAAGGCGAAGGAGCAGATGCTCCACTCGTTCACCTACAACTACCAGCACCGCCACAAGCGCAAGGGTGACTTCCGTCGCCTGTGGATCACCCGCATCAACGCGGCCGCCCGCGCCAACGGCATGACCTACAACCGCTTCATGCAGGGCCTCAAGCTGGCCGGCGTCGAGGTGGACCGCCGCATGCTGGCCGAGATCGCCGTCTCCGACGCCGCGACCTTCGCTGTGCTGGTGAAGACCGCCCGCGAGGCGCTGCCCGCGGACGTGAACGCCCCCGCCGTCTCCCGCTGAGCCGGCTCCGGGGCCCTGAGAGCCCCACCACCACGCCCCAGGCGTGAGCACCACCGCCGACGGGGCGGGTCCTCCACCGAGGCCCGCCCCGTCGGCGTCTGCGCACCCGCAGCCGAGCCCCGACCAGGAAGACCCCATGACCCCGCACGCCGAGCCGATGACCCATCCCCGCGCCGAGCGCGTGCGCGCGGTGGCAGCCCTCGCGGGCCGCTCCGCCCGACGCCGGACGGGCACGTTCCTCGTCGAGGGGCCGCAGGCCTGCCGCGAGGCCTTGCGCGCCCACCTGGGGGAGGGGCCGACGGCCGCCGCGGGGCAGTGGCGCGCCGGGCGGGTGCTGACCCAGGTGTACGTGTCCGGCGGACTCGTGGACCGGGACCCCGCGCTGGCCGAGCTCGTGGCGCGCGTCCGGGACCGCCCGACGCCGGGTGGTGAGCGCGTCCTGGTGCGCGAGGCCAGCGACGAGGTGCTCACCGCCATGGCCGACGCCGTGACGGGGCAGGACATCGTCGCCGTGGCGCGGATGCCGGAGCCGCAGGCCGTCGAAGCGGTCCTCGAGGAGGCGCGCCTGGCCGCCGTGCTGTGCCGCGTGCAGGACCCGGGGAACGCCGGCACGGTCATCCGGGCCGCGGACGCGGCCGGGGCGGACGCGGTGGTCCTCACCCCGGGCTCCGTCGACCCGTTCAACCCCAAGGTGGTCCGGTCCACCGCCGGGTCGCTGTTCCACCTGCCCGTGGCCACCGCCGTCCCCGCAGAGGCGGCGGCGGCCGCAGCCCGGGCCGCAGGCCTCCAGGTGTGGGCCGCCGACGGCTACGCCTCGGACCGGCTCGACGCCCTCGCCCCCGGCGTGGTTGCCGCGCCGACCGCGTGGCTGTTCGGCAACGAAGCTCAGGGCCTGGACGACGGTGAGCTCGCACTGGCGGACCGCCGGGTGGCGGTGCCGCTGTATGGGGCCGCGGAGTCCCTGAACGTGGGGACCGCCGCCACGGTGTGCCTGTACTCGTCCGCGATGGCGGGGGCGCGGCGCGCCGGCTGACGTGGCGCACGAGGCGGCGCCAGCCGTCCGGACACGCAGAAGGGGCGGGGATCCGCGTGGATCCCCGCCCCTTCTGCGTGTCCGGGTCGAACCGGGCCGCTCAGCTCACTCAGGCACGGGTGCCGGTGCGGCGGGTGATGGCCTGCCACACGGCCGCGACGATGACACCACCGATGATCGCGAAGATCCAGGTGCCCAGACTGAAGAACTTCTCGTTCACGTTGATGTTGAACACCAGGGAGGCGATCCAGCCGCCGAGGAGAGCACCGACAATGCCGGTGAGGAGGGCGCCGAGCCAGCCGCCGCCCTGACGTCCGGGGAGGATGGCGCGAGCGATGGCACCGGCGATGAGGCCGAGAACGATCCAGCCAATGATGCCCATGATGATGGTTCCTTTCGGGTTTCGAATCTGACGTACGAGAAGGAACGTAGCAAGGGATTTTCACGGGGGGCCACCTCTGGCGCCCCGACTTTTTCGAGATTCTCCGACGTGACGAGGTTCGCCCCGGCCTCGTGTGGGAGATTCAGCGGGGCGAGCCGCCGTCGTCAGCCCGGACGCCGGGTGAGGCCGCGACGTCGCGGCGCACGAGCAGGAACGCCAGCACCAGGCCCGCCAGGGCGATGCCCGCGCCGACCAGCGGCGGGGTCCGCAGCGACGCACCGGCCCCGATCGCGGCGGCCCCGACCCACGCGCCCATCGCGTTGGCCATGTTCAGCGCGGAGTGGTTGAGCGAACCGGCCAGCTGGGGTGCGGTGGGCGCGGAGTCCACGAGCAGCACCTGCAGGGACGGGGCGATCCCGGAGCCGCTGACGGCCACGCAGAAGAGGAACACGATCATCACCGGAGCCCACGAGGCCGTCAGCGCGACGGCGGCCAGCGAGACCGCGCTGAGCCCGAAGCTCAGGCGCAGGGTGCCCACCGGGTCGCGGTCCGTGAGGGCGCCGCTGACGAGCGTGCCGATCACCATGCCGACGCCGTAGAGGGCCAGCACGGCGGGGACCCACCGTTCCTCGAGGCCCGCGACCTCCGTGAGCAGCGGCGCGATGTAGGTGTAGAGCGCGAACATGCCGGCGAAGCCGATCACGCCCACGGCCACCGTCGCCCACAGGCGGCCGGAGGCCAGACCGCGCAGCTCGCGGCCGACCGAGGCGCCCGCGGGGGCCGGCACGGACGGGACGAGCCACGCGGTCGCCCCGACGCACAGGGCCGCGCAGACCGCCACGATGACGAACATCCAGCGCCAGCCGACGGCCTGCCCGAGCGCCGTCGCGCCCGGCACGCCCAGCACGTTGGCCACGGACAGCCCGGCCATCACCCAGGCCACGGCCTGGCCGCGGCGGGCGGGCCCGGCGAGGTCCGCCGCGGCCAGGGCGGCCGCGGAGAAGTAGGCGCCGTGGGGCAGGCCCGACACGAACCGGGCCGCCATCATGCTCCCCATGTCCGGGGCGAGGAACGCGGCCACGTGCCCCACGACGAACAGCAGCATCAGCACGATGCTCGTGACCCGCCGGTCGACGCGGGCGAAGGACGCGGCCAGCAGGGGAGCGCCGATCACGACGCCCAACGCGTACATGGAGATGAGCACGCCGCCGGCCTCGAGACCGATGCCGAGGTCGGCCACCGCCTGCGGCAGCAGGCCCATCATCGCGAACTCCGTGGTGCCGATCGCGAAGCTGCCCAGGGCCAGCGCGAGGATGGCCGGCAGCAGACGCACGCGGTGGCCGCCCAGCAGCGCGCCGGGGCCCGTCGGCGCGGTCGGCGGGATGGACGGGTCCGGGCGCGTCGGACGCGGGGCGCGGGGGGAACGGTCGTGGGCGCCGTCGGCGGCGGGAGTGCTGGGTCTTATTCACATCTCCGAGCCCACGAGACGGGGCTACGAACCGTAAGCCGTCCTCTGCTTGAAAACAAACGGCTACGAATTAAT
>NZ_VIGS01000113.1:0-637 GCF_006704135.1 Micrococcus sp. R8502A1 | reverse complement strand
CCCGATTGAGCTACGTGAGTAGCAGTAGTGTCACTTCTCTGCCGTACCTGTCTTCCATTTTATGTTGTTTTTTTTTTTAAGGCAGAAGGCGGCAAACGTGAGGTAGCCCCGTCTCGTGGGCTGGGCGATGGGTATAAGGGCCGGGTGGGGCATCGACACAGGCTAGCCTCAGCCCCTGCCCGCCACACCCGGTGACCGGCCCGTCCAGACGGCGGCCGCGCACGCCGCGATCACCAGCAGCATCCCCGCCAGGTCCAGCGGGGTGAGCTCCTGCCCGCGCACGGCCCACGCGGTCAACGCCGCCGCGATCGGCGACAGGCACGTCAGCAGGGAGAACAGCGCGGTCGGCATGCGGCGCAGCACCTGCAGGTCGATCCCGTACGGCACCGCCGTGGACAGCAGCGCCACGGCCAGCCCCACGCCCAGCACCACGGGAGAGAGCAGGGCCGCCCCCGCCGTCGCGACGCCGACCGGCAGCGCCACGAGGGACCCGGCCGCCGTCGCCAGGGCCAGCCCCTGCACCCCCGGCAGATGGGTCCCCGCGATGTCTCTTATACCAATCTCACCCTGCCGACGATCGCCTACGTGTAGAGCATGGGGGGGTCCTGATACCTACACAAAAAAAAAGTGACACCAG
>NZ_VIGS01000013.1:0-50657 GCF_006704135.1 Micrococcus sp. R8502A1 | reverse complement strand
CGTCTGGGGTTTCAACCCATCCATTGGAGAAAGTCCATGAATGCCTGACGACCAGATCATCCGCATCTAGCTTGTAAAAAAATTGTCTCTACTCATCAGCTGAATATCGATCTTGTTTATCATCGTCTTGGTTAATTTTTTTTTTTTTCAAGCAGAAGTCGGCATACGAGATGTAGCTCCGTCTCGTGGGCTCGGAGTTGTGTATAAGAGTCAGATCCACATGGGCGTCGAGTGTACCGGGCGGCGCGTGTGGGCGACAGGGGCCCCGGCGCCCGGTCCGCTGACGACGCGCACGTATCCTGCGGGCATGACCGCGTCCCCCTCCCCTGCCCCGCCGCAGCCCGGCCGGACGGGCCGGGCGACCGTCGTCGTGATCGGCGCGGGCCAGGCGGGGCTGTCCGCCGCGTACCACCTGCGCCGCCGCGGCGTCGTGGGGCTGACTCCGAACGACGACGGCGCCGCCGGCGTCCCCGAGGACGCCCCCGGCACGTTCGTGGTGCTCGACGCGGAGACCGCCCCGGGCGGTGCGTGGCAGCACCGCTGGGACTCGCTCACGATGGCCACCGTCAACCACATCCACGAGCTGCCCGGCGACCCGGTGCCGCCGGCCGACCCGGCCGCGCGCGCCAACGCCCTGCTGCCGGCCTACTTCGCGGACTACGAGGCACGGTTCGCCCTGCCGATCCGGCGGTCCGTGCGCGTGAGGCGCGTCGAGCGGATCGGCGAGCCGGGACGTGCGCGCGGGCTCCTCGTCCGCACGGACGGGGCGCCGGGCACGTGGCGGGCGGACTTCGTGGTCAACGCGACCGGCACCTGGACGTCCCCACGGTGGCCCTCGGTGCCCGGGATGCGCTCGTTCCGCGGCCGGCAGCTGCACACCCATGACTACGTGTCCAAGGACGAGTTCGCCGGGCAGCGGGTGGTGATCGTGGGCATGGGCGTCTCGGCGACGCAGCTGCTGGCCGAGATCTCCACGGTCGCGGACACCCTGTGGGTGACCCGCCGCGAGCCGCAGTGGCAGGACTCGGCCGCGCCCGGCGCCCTGGCCGAGTCGGTGCGCGGGGTGGACGAACGGACCCGTGCGGGCCTGCCGCCGGGCTCCGTGGTCGGGGCGACCGGGATGCACCGCTCACCCTGGGTGCGCGAGGCGGAGACACGAGGCGTGCTGGTGCGCCACCCCATGTTCACGGCCGTCGAGCCGGACGGGGTGCGGATGCCCGACGGCTCGTTCGAACCGGCGGACGTGATCCTCTGGGCCACCGGCTTCCGGCCGGCGATCCGGCACCTCGCTCCCCTGCGGCTGCGCACGCCCGCCGGCGGCATCCGCGTGGCGGGCGGGCGCGCCCTGGACGAGCCGCGCCTGTTCCTCCTCGGCTACGGCCCCTCCCAGTCCACAGTCGGGGCCAACCGCGCCGGGCGCGACGCAGCGCGCGCGATCCTCTCGGACCTGGCCGGGCCGGCGTCGGGCTGAAGGCCGCCACGACCCGCTGACTACGATGGTCGCCGTGAGCTCCGCATCCCATTACTTCGACGTCGACCCCTCCGCGCCCGAGCGACGCCGCACCGTGCGGACGCGCCTGGCCGGCCGCGACGTCGAGGTCCAGACGGCCAACGGGATCTTCTCCCCGGACGGTCTGGACAAGGGCACCGCGGCCCTGTTCTCGGCCGTGCCCGCGCCGCCGGCGAGGGGCCGGTTCCTCGACGTCGGCGCGGGCTGGGGGCCGGTCGCCCTCACGCTGGCGCTGCGGTCGCCCGAGGCGGAGGTGACCGCCGTCGAGGTCAACGACCGCTCCCTGCAGCTGACCCGCGACAACGCCGCGGCGCTGGGTCTCGACAATCTCGTGGCACTGCGGCCGGAGGACGTCCCCGAGGGCGCGGAGTTCGACCTCATCTGGTCCAACCCGCCCATCCGGATCGGCAAGCCGGCGCTGCACGCCCTGCTGGAGCGGTGGCTGCCGCGCCTGGCCCCCGGCGGCGAGGCCTGGCTGGTGGTGCAGAAGAACCTCGGCGCGGACTCGCTGCTGCCGTGGATCGGCCGGATGCTCGAGGAGCGCGCGCCCGGCCGGTTCACCGCGGAGCGGGCGGACAGCGTCAAGGGCTTCCGGATCCTGCGGGTGGCGCGGGCGCGCTGAGACGCCGTTCCCCGAACGACAGCGGTTCGTGGCCCGCCGTTTCCCGAACGACAGCGGTCAGGCGGTGAGTTCGCCGTCGAAGACCAGCTCGGCCGGGCCCGAGAGGACCACGTGCTCGGCCCCCTCCGGGCCCGGCACGACATCCACGGCCAGCACGCCGCCGGGCACCTCGACGAGCCACGAGTCCGAGCCCTGGTCGCCCGACCACGCGCGCATCGCCACGGCCGCCGCGCACGCGCCCGTCCCGCAGGACTGGGTCTCGCCCACCCCGCGCTCGTGCACGCGCATCCGCACGCGGCCGACGCCCTCGCGCACGAGCGGCTCGTGCGCGGCCACGAACTCGACGTTCGTGCCGTGCGGCGGGGCGGGGTCCACCTCGGGGGCGCGGCCCAGGTCCAGGCCCTGCAGGTCGGCGAAGGAGGCCAGCGGGACCACGGTGTGGGGGTTGCCCATCGAGATGCTCAGCGCCGGACGCGGATCGGTGAGGCCGTGGGCACGGACCATCGAGTCCGACGCCGCCTCCTCCGCGAGCTCGGGGTCGAGGTAGGACCAGGGGCCCATGTCGATCGCGTAGCCGTGCTCGAGCCGGGTCACGGCCTTCACGCCGGCGCGCGTGCCGATGGTGATCGCCCGGCCGGGGGCCAGGTCCACGAGACCCTTCTCGACCAGGAAGTGCACGAAGACGCGCACCCCGTTGCCGCACATCTCGGCGATCGAGCCGTCGCCGTTGCGGTAGTCCATGAACCACTCGGCCTCGGGGTGCTCGGCGAGCAGCGCCTCACCCTCCGGCAGGCGTGCCGAGCGCACGGCGCGGATGACGCCGTCGGCGCCGATCCCCCGGTGCCGGTCGGCCAGCCGTGCGACGCGCTGGGCGTCGAGCTGCGTGTTGCCGTCCGGGTCGGCGATCAGCACGAAGTCGTTGCCCGTGCCATGGCCCTTCGTGAACGGCACGCGCGGCGCGCTCGCGTGGAGGGGGTCCTGGGCGGCGGGCGCCGCGGGCTGCTCGGTCATGAGCCCAGTCTAGGTGGCGTCCCCGGCGACGACGGCGAGCGCCTCCGCCACGATGTCCTCGCCCTGCGCGTCGAGCCAGACGACGCGCGGGTCGGCCCGGAACCAGGTCTCCTGGCGTCGGGCGAACCGGCGCGTGGCCACGACGGTCTGCTCGGCCGCCTCCGCCTCGGTGAGCTCGCCGTCGAGGACGGCGAGCATCTGGGCGTAGCCGATGGCGCGGGACGCGGTCGGTCCCTGCCGCAGCCCCTCCGGCCCGGGGACGTCGAGGCGGCGGACCTCGTCCAGCAGGCCCTCGGCCAGCATGCGCTCCACCCGGGCCGCGATCCGCCGGTGCAGCTCGGCCCGGTCCAGGCGCAGGCCGAGCTGCACCACGGGGGCGACCTCCGGGGCGTACGTGCGCTCCGGCATGAACGCGGAGAACGGGCGGCCCGTCAGCCGGCACACCTCCAGCGCGCGCACGATGCGGCGGGCGTCCTGCAGCCGCTCCGCCGAGACCGGGTCCAGGGCGGCCAGCTCGGCCCTCAGCCCGGCCAGGCCCTCCCGCTGCGCGCGCGCCTCCAGCTCGGCCCGCAGCGCCGGGTCCGTGGGCGGGAACTCGAGCACGTCCAGCGCCGCCCGCACGTACAGCCCGGAGCCACCCACGAGGATCGGGGTCCGACCCCGCGCGCGGATCTGGTCGAACAGGTCGCGGGCCGCGGACTGGAAGGCCGCCACCGAGGCCTCCTGGCCGACGTCGAGCACGTCCAGCTGATGGTGCGGGACGCCCTCGCGTTCAGCCTGGGTGACCTTCGCCGTGCCCACGTCCATCCCCCGGTAGAACTGCAGGGCGTCCCCGTTGACCACCTCGCCGTCCAGCGCGTGCGCCAGGGCGACGGCGAGGGCGGACTTGCCCGTCGCCGTCGCCCCGACGACGGCGACGACGGGCGGCCGGGCCGCGGCGGCGGACATCAGGACCGCGGGCGCAGGGTCGGCATGCCGAGGCTCGTGGCCCCGGAGCCGCCCGCCGTGCCGGGGGCGGGCGCGCCGCACGACTCGGCCTGGGCGCGGTCCCACGCGTCGCCGGCCCGGGAGCGGCGCAGGACGTAGTCCTGTGCGGTCGGGTCGGCGACGGCGAAGAACGGGTGGGCCTCGGTGACCGTCACGGTGACGAAGTCGCCGGGGCGGGGGGTCTCGGCGCCGGCGGGCACGGAGAAGTGCACGAGCCGGTTGTCGGGTGCGCGCCCGGACAGGCGGCCGCGCTCCGCGGCCTTAGAGCCGGAGTCGGCGGTGACGAGCAGCTCCTGGCGGGTGCCGACGAGCGTGGCCATCTCCTCGGCCGAGATCCGGTCCTGCAGGGCCACGAGGCGCTCGAAGCGCTCCTGGACGACGGCCTTGGGCACCTGGTGGTCCATCTCCCCGGCCGGGGTCCCAGGGCGGATGGAGTACTGGAAGGTGAACGCGGAGGAGAAGCGGGAGGCCTCGACCACGCGCATCGTCTCGGCGAAGTCCTCCTCGGTCTCCCCGGGGAAGCCGACGATGATGTCCGTGGTGATGGCGGCGTGCGGGATGCGCTCGCGCACCTTCTCCAGGATCCGCAGGAACTTCGCGGACCGGTAGGAGCGGCGCATGTCCTTGAGCACCTTGTCCGAGCCCGACTGCAGGGGCATGTGCAGCTGCGGCATGACGTTGGGGGTCTCGGCCATCGCGTCGATGACGTCGTCCGTGAACGCGGCCGGGTGGGGGCTGGTGAAGCGGACGCGTTCGAGGCCCTCGATCTCCCCGCACGCGCGCAGCAGCTTGGCGAACGCGCCGCGGTCGCCGAACTCGACGCCGTAGGTGTTCACGTTCTGGCCCAGCAGCGTGACCTCGACGGCGCCGGCGTCGACGAGCGCCTGCACCTCGGCGAGGATCTCCCCGGGGCGGCGGTCCTTCTCCTTGCCGCGCAGCGACGGGACGATGCAGAACGTGCACGTGTTGTTGCAGCCCACGGAGATGGACACCCAGCCGGAGTGGGTGGAGTCGCGCTTGGTGGGCAGGGTGGAGGGGAACACCTCGAGCGACTCGAGGATCTCGATCTCGGCCTCGGCGTTGTGGCGGGAGCGCTCCAGCAGCACGGGCAGGGAGCCGATGTTGTGGGTGCCGAAGACGACGTCCACCCACGGGGCCCTGCGCTGGATGGCGGCCTGGTCCTTCTGGGCGAGGCACCCGCCGACGGCGATCTGCATGCCCGGGTGCGCGTCCTTCACCGCACGCAGGTTGCCGAGGTTGCCGTACAGGCGGTTGTCCGCGTTCTCGCGGACCGCGCACGTGTTGAAGACCACGAGGTCGGCCTGGGCGTCCTCGGCGACCGGGGCGTAGCCGGTGGACTCGAGCAGGCCGGAGATGCGCTCGGAGTCGTGCACGTTCATCTGGCAGCCGAAGGTACGGACCTCATAGGTCAGACCCTCGTGCGGGCGCGCGGCGGCGCCGTCCTGCGCGAGCGGGGTGGTGCGGGGGGTGGGGTCCGTCAGAGTCACCGCACCATTCTAGGAACTCCGGGCGCGGCCCGGATCCGCTCACTCCTCGTGCTCGGCGAGGACCTCCTTCACGACGGCGAACGCGAGGCCGCCGCCGTAGCCCTTGCGTCCCAGCATGCCGACGAGGCGGCGGGTCACCTTGTTCCGCTCGGCCCGGGCCTCCGGCGAGGCACCGCCGGGGACGGTGCGGCCCCGCAGCCGTCGGCGCACGAGGTCGAGGGCGGCGGTCCGTTCGTCCTCGCCGTCGATGGCCTCGAGCGCCTCGGCGGCGATCTCCCGGTCCACGCCCTTCTGCTGGAGCTCGTGCCCGAGGGCACGGCGCGCCAGGCCCTTGCTTCGGTGACGGCTGCGGACCCAGACCTCGGCGAAGGCGGCGTCATCCACGAGGCGCACCTCCTCGAAGCGGTCGAGGACGCGCTCGATCAGCTCGGGCTCGGCCTGGCGCTCGGCGAGCTTGCGTTCGAGCTGGCCGCGGGAGCGGGGGCCCAGGGCGAGCTGGCGCAGGACGACCTCGCGTGCGGCCTCCTCGCGCTCACGCGGTGCGGTGGGCAGGGGCGCCGGGCCGGGGCGACGTCGGGGGCGGTCGGTCTCGACGGCGGGGCGGGGATCCACGGCCGGGCGTCCCTCGTCGCGAGGACGGCCACGCCGCGGGGGCGTGGTGGCCCGCTTCCGGCCCCGGCGCTCGATGTCCGCCCGGGTGTCCTCGCGCCCGGACCAGGGCAGCGCACGGGGCCCGGCGCCGGGCGCGGGACTGGGCAGATCGCTCGCGCGAGTCAGCAGGGCCCCGAGATCCGGTGCTGCGCCGGGGGCGGGATCCGAGCCGTCCCCCGCGGGGGTTCCGGCGTCGCGCGCGGGCACGGCGTCCCGCGCGGCGTCCGCGTCGGACGACGTCGGCTCCGGTGCGCCGGCCAGGTCGAGCCACATCCGGCCCACGTCCGAGTCCCGGGCGTCGTCGAACGCGGACGCACCGGAGGCGGAGCCGCTCCGGCCGGTCGTCTCCGACCGGTGGGCGGCCCCGCCTCCGACGTTCCTGCGCGATCGGGTCATCCGACGGCGGTGTCCCCCGGAACCGCGGTCAGGGCCGGGGCCTCGTCGTCCTCGGCCTCCGGGGCCACGCCGATGCCGAGCTTCGTGAGGATGCGCTCCTCGATCTCGTTGGCGAGGTCCGGGTTGTCCTTGAGGAAGCGACGGGCGTTCTCCTTGCCCTGCCCGAGCTGGTCCCCGTCATAGGTGAACCACGCGCCGGACTTCTTGACGATGCCCTCCTCGACACCCATGTCGATCAGGCCGCCCTCGCGGGAGATGCCGACCCCGTAGAGGATGTCGAACTCGGCCTGCTTGAAGGGCGGGGCCATCTTGTTCTTGACGATCTTCACGCGGGTGCGGTTGCCGACGGGGTTGCCGGCCTCCTTGAGGGTCTCGATGCGGCGGACGTCGATGCGCACGGACGCATAGAACTTGAGCGCCTTGCCGCCCGTGGTGGTCTCCGGGGAGCCGAAGAACACGCCGATCTTCTCGCGCAGCTGGTTGATGAAGATGGCCGTGGTCTTGGTCTGGTGCAGGCGGCCGGTCACCTTGCGCAGCGCCTGGGACATGAGGCGGGCCTGCAGGCCGACGTGGGAGTCGCCCATCTCGCCCTCGATCTCGGCGCGCGGGGTCAGCGCGGCCACGGAGTCGATGACGACGATGTCCAGGGTGCCCGAGGAGACGAGCATGTCCATGATCTCCAGGGCCTGCTCGCCGGTGTCCGGCTGGCTGACCAGCAGGGCGTCCGTGTCCACCCCGAGCTGGCGGGCGTAGACCGGGTCCAGGGCGTGCTCCGCGTCGATGAAGGCCGCGATGCCGCCGTTGCGCTGCGCGTTGGCCACCGCGTGCAGGGCCAGGGTGGTCTTGCCCGAGGACTCCGGGCCGTAGATCTCCACCACGCGGCCGCGCGGCAGGCCGCCGATGCCCAGGGCCACGTCCATGGCCACCGAGCCCGTGGGGATGACCTCGACGGGTGCCTGGGTCTGGTCCCCCAGCCGCATGACGGAACCCTTGCCGAACTGCTTGTCGATCTGGGCGAGAGCGGCCTCGAGGGCCTTCTCGCGATCCGTCACCTTGCTCATCCTTCACCCCTAGCTCTGGTGGTGCTGCCGCGGACGCTGGAGCGCCCGCCTCGGTCATGTCCGTGAATCTACGGGGGGGCGGCGGACACGATAAGCGTGGCCGGCCCCGCCTGTGCACGAGATCACCCCGTCGCACTGCTGTGCAGGACTCTACCGCATTCTTCGAACACGTGTTCGAACAGGGGCAGTGCCCCGCCAGCGCGTCGCGGCGTCAGCGTTTCGGCGGCACGTCCCGACCGAGACGCCGCTCCTGCGGGATCTCATGCAGGTCGCAGACCGCCAGCCAGACCCGCCGCGGGTCCACGCCGGCGGCGAGCGCCGCCGTCGCGGTGGTGTCCAGGCCGGGCAGGTGCAAGGAGTCGGCCACGAGGCCGGCCCGGGCGGGGCCGAACTCCTCGTCCATCAGCCGGCGGAACTCGCTCTCGCGCACGGGCGGTCCTCTCTGTGGTCGGTCGCGGGGTCAGGGACGGGGACGCAGACGGCGCGGGCGCCCCGAGACGGGGCGCCCGCGCCGTGGGTGTGGCGGGGTCAGCGGCCGGCCAGCGAGCCCAGGCTGGGGTCCGTGAGGTCGTCCGGCAGGGTGTCCGGGACGACCATGCCCTCCTGCTCCACGAGCCGGTCCGAGACCTCCCGCAGCAGGTAGGACAGCGGGATGTCCAGCGCCTGGCAGATCGAGGCCAGCAGCTCGGAGGAGGCCTCCTTCTGGCCGCGCTCCACCTCCGACAGGTAGCCGAGCGAGACACGGGCGTCGTGCGAGACCTCGCGCAGGGTGCGGCCCTGGAGCTGCCGGACGTCGCGCAGGACGTCGCCGATCTCGTGGCGGAGGAGGGGCATGCTGCGCTCCTTGATGTCGGGGGCGGCCGCGCGGGGACGGGGCTGGTCATCGACCCAGCGCGTGATTCCGTGGGAATGGACGGGATGTCGCATCATGTCTATCGCCTGCTCCTGGACTTTTCCTGAAGGGCGCCGGGCCGCGGGCCTGATCCCGCGGGGCACTCTTCTTGACTCGTTACATTCAACGTCGGGCGGGGTCGCGTTCATTCCCGACACATGGTCTCCTCCGCCGTCAGGCCCTCGGCGGCCCCGTCGCCCTCGTGCCGCTCCGAGCGCCGATGCCGTTCCCGCAGGGAGTACGTGGCGTTCCGGATGCGGTCGGAGTCGTCCAGGCTCGAGCCGACGGCCCCGGCCATCGTGCCCATCGACGCCGCGAGCCACACGAGCCGCACGTAGTCGCCCACGCCGCCGGGCTGGTCGAGCTCCTCCTCCAGATACTCCACGGGGATGATCATGAGCGCGACCAGCAGCAGCGTGACGAAGAGCAGGACGTAGACCACGGTGCAGGCCAGACCGACGGTGAGCACGGTGGAGAGGTTGTCCAGCCGCGAGCTGTGCCGGTGGGTCGCACCGTGCGTCCACAGGCCGTTCGTGGTGACCAGCCACGCCACCAGCAGCACCACGGACAGCACGCTGACCGCCGCGAGCCGCACCGGGGACATCACGCTGGAGAGCACCCAGATGGAGCCGAAGAACACGCCGTAGGCACCGGCCGCACTGGCCGAGGCGATCGTGAACGTCATATCCCGCGGCATGAGCAGCGGCCGGTTGGCCATCACCATCCCGGCCAGCAGACGCAGCGTGCCCGTCCAGCCCTTCACGTACACCGTGGACGCGCGTCGGGACTCACCGCCCATCCCGGTGGTCGTGGTGACGTCCGCGTCGACGTCGCCCAGCGGGGCGATGCCCCGCAGCGCGGCCGTGTCGGGCTCGGGAGGCTCGTCCGTCGGGGACCGGCCGCCGTCCTCCTCCACCTCGCCGGACTCGTCGGAGGACTGCACGTCCAGCTCCCCGTCCGGCGGGTCCACGTGCGGGGCGGTGTCGATGTGCTCGACGATCCGCAGCACCGTCTCCCGCAGCCGGCGGGCCGGGGTGATGACCCCCAGCGCCGGTACGCACACGACGCCGACCCGCAGCTGCGGCACGACGTCCGCCACCACGCCGCGCCGGTCGTCGAACCGGGGCAGGTCGACGACGGCGACCACCGTGTCCCATCCCCGCCCGTTCGCGAGTGAGCGGACCGGCTCCTCCAGGACCATGCCCCCGGTCGCACCGACCGGCAGCGACTCCTGCCGTGTCTCGACCCGCCAGCCGCCGGGCTGCGGCAGGCGGTCGTCGAGCCGGTCCTCGACATCCCCGGCGATGCGGCGCACGAGGGCCCACGGGGTGCCCGGGTCGGCCACGAGGCCGATGACGCGGGGGCCCGGGGCGTCGTCGCCGTCCTGCGGCGCATGCTCGGGCGGGGTGGGAGGCGATGCGGTCTCCATCGCGCCGAACCTACGCGGCGGGGCGGGCCGGCACCAGGGACGGGGCGCCGAGGCGGGTCGGTCGGCGCCCCCATGCAGCCTCAGTGGCCGCGGCCGGCGAGCAGGCGCGTCAGGGCCTGCAGCGCCGCGGCGACGGTGGCCTCCCGGATCGCGGCCCGGTCGCCGTCGAGCCGGAGGAGGATCGCGGTGGCCGCGCCGTCGCGCTCGCCGCCGAACACGTCCAGCGCGCTCGCGTCCGCGTCGGGCACGGCCAGGCCGAGCCACACGGTGCCCACCGGCTGGCCCTGGTGCGGCTCGGGCCCGGCGACGCCCGTGGTGGCCACACCGACGTCGGCGCCCAGGGCCGCCCGGGCGCCGAGGGCCATCCGTCGGGCCACGTCCGCGTCCACCGCCCCGACCCGCGCGAGCAGGTCCTCCGGCACACCCAGCAGGCCGGTCTTCACGGCGTTCTGGTAGGCCACCACGCCCCCGTGCAGCACGGCCGACGCCCCGGGGACGTCGGCCAGGCGCGCGGCCAGCAGGCCGGCGGTGAGGGACTCCCCCGTCGCCACCGTGAGGCCCGCGTCCGCGAGCGCGTGCACCACGTCCCGGGCCGCCGCCATGGTCATCGCCTCAGGCCCCCCGCTGGGCGGCGAGGGCGTCCCGCCGCAGGATCCACGCGTCCTTGACGTACTCCAGACCGGTCAGCACCGTCAGCACGGTGGCGGCCCCGATGACCGCCCAGCCGGCCCACGGCCACCAGCCGCCCACGAGCGGAGCCATGGGCAGGAGCAGCAGGCCGATGCCCACGGTCTGCAGCACGGTCTTGAGCTTGCCGCCGCGGCCGGCCGGCATCACGCCGTAGCGGATCACCACGAAGCGCATCAGGGTGATGCCCCATTCGCGCACCAGGATCACGATGGTCACCCACCACCACAGCTCGCCCAGCAGGGAGAACAGCACGAGGGCCGTGCCCGTGAGCAGCTTGTCCGCGATGGGGTCCGCGATCTTGCCGAAGTCGGTGATCAACCCGCGGGCGCGGGCGATGTCCCCGTCGAGCTTGTCGGTGTACATGGCCGCCGCGAACAGCGCCAGCGCGACCCAGCGGGCGACGAGCGAGTCGCCGCCCCACGGCCCGCCGGCCCACAGCGCCCAGGCGAAGAAGGGCACCATCAGGATGCGCACCGAGGTCAGGATGTTCGGCAGGTTCCAGGCGGACACGTGCTGCGCCCCACCCGCCGTGCTCATCTGCCCGTCAGCTGCCACGCGCCCTCCGATCCCTCGTCGTCGTCCTCATCGTTCCAGTCCACGGCGGCCGGGCGCGAGTCCAGATCCTCCTGCACCAGGTCGCGCGGACCGGACGACGCCGAGGCGTCGCCGTCGCCGGAGGTGGCCGAGGGCGGGGTGTCTCCGGAGATGGTGGCGAGCACGTCCGCGAGGTCGTCGGGCTTGACCAGCACGTCGCGGGCCTTGGAGCCCTCGGAGGGGCCCACGACGCCGCGGGACTCCATGAGGTCCATGAGGCGGCCGGCCTTCGCGAAGCCCACCCGCAGCTTGCGCTGCAGCATGGACGTGGAGCCGAACTGCGTGGTGACCACGAGTTCGACGGCCTGCAGGAGCAGGTCCAGATCGTCGCCGATGTCCTCGTCGATGACCTTCTCGGTCTTCTCGGGGATCACGTCCTCGCGGTACTGGACCTGCATCTGCGACTTCACGTGCTCCACGACGGCGTGGATCTCGGACTCGTTGACCCACGCCCCCTGCACGCGCATGGGCTTGGACTTGCCCATCGGCAGGAACAGGGCGTCGCCCTGGCCGAGCAGCTTCTCCGCGCCGGGCTGGTCCAGGACCACGCGCGAGTCCGTGACCGACGACGTCGCGAACGCCATGCGCGAGGGCACGTTGGCCTTGATCAGGCCCGTGACCACGTCCACGGACGGCCGCTGCGTGGCGAGCACGAGGTGGATGCCGGCCGCGCGGGCCAGCTGGGTGATGCGCACGATCGCGTCCTCGACGTCGCGCGGGGCGACCATCATCAGGTCCGCGAGCTCGTCCACGATGACCAGCAGGTACGGGTACGGGCGCAGCACGCGCTTGGAGTCCGGCGGCAGCTTCACCTGGCCGGCCCGGACGGCCTTGTTGAAGTCGTCCACGTGCTTGTAGCCGAACGCCGCGAGGTCGTCGTAGCGGGTGTCCATCTCCTTGACGACCCACTGCAGCGCCTCGGCCGCCTTCTTCGGGCTCGTGATGATCGGGGTGACCAGATGGGGCACGCCCTCGTACGCGGTGAGCTCGACGCGCTTGGGGTCCACCATCACCATGCGCACCTCGTCCGGGGTGGAGCGCATGAGGATCGAGGTGATCATCGAGTTCACGAACGAGGACTTGCCGGCGCCGGTGGCGCCCGCCACGAGCATGTGGGGCATCTTCGCGAGGTTGGCCACCACGTAGCCGCCCTCCACGTCCTTGCCGACGCCCATCACCATCGGGTGGTCGGTGCGCTGGGCGGCCTGCGAGCGCAGGACGTCACCGAGGGCCACGACCTCCTTGTCCGTGTTGGGGATCTCGATGCCGATCGCGCGCTTGCCCGGGATGGGGCTGAGGATCCGCACGTCCGAGGAGGCCACCGCGTACGCGATGTTCCTCTCCAGCGCCGTCACCTTCTCCACCTTGGTGCCGGGGGCGACCTCGACCTCGTAGCGCGTCACCGTCGGCCCGCGGGAGAACCCGGTGACCTGGGCGTCCACCTTGAACTCGGTGAACGTGGTGGTCAGCGCGGCGACGACCCGGTCGTTGGCCTCGGAGCGCTCCTTCGGCTGGGGCCCGGCGGGGAGCAGGGCAGACTGCGGCAGCGTGTAGGACACGTCCCCGCCCAGCTCGGACTGGGTGCCGCGGGCCGGCTCGGCGGTCACCGGCGGCACCGGTGCGGGGGTGCTGGCGGGCACGGCGGAGGACGACGACGGCACGGCGGCCCCGGAGCCCTGACGTGGGGCGTCGTCCAGGGCGAACGGGGTGTCCTCCCCCGCGTCCTCCTCCGGGGCTGCGGCGGCCGGGGCGGCGGCCTCGCGCTGGGCGCGGGCGTGTTCGCGGACCTGCTCGAGGGCACGGTCCGCGGCCGTGGGTCGGCGCACTCCGGCGGGCGGCTGCGGCTCGGCGTCCGCGTGCTCGGGCGCGTCGTCCTCGTCCACCCACGGGTCGAAGTCGTCCGAGGCGTCCCGGCCCGCGTCCCGCGCGTCCGCGGCGGCCTGCTCGGCGTCGAACACGCCCTGCTCCCCGCGAGCGGCCCGGCGGGGGGCGGGCCGGGGCAGGACCTGGGTGGTCTCGGCCTCGGGGGCGGCGTGGGAGCCGGGCTCGGCCTCGTGGATCACCGGGGAGTCGTAGGCGGTGCTGGCGGTGTGCTCCGGGGCGGCGTCGGCGGCCTGCTCCTCGCGTGCCCGGCGCCCGCCGAACAGGCGCGCGAACAGGCCGGGGCGGGAGGCCCCGGCGGCGTGGGCGCCGGCGGCCGGGCCGTCCAGGTAGGACTGGTCGTGGTCCGGGTGGGTGCGCCCGGTCTCCGCATCCACGGAGAGCGGGGTGGCGAGGTCCTCGGCCTCGCGGCGCTCCTCCCGGGCCCGGCGCCGCTCGGCACGGCGGGCGGCCCGCTGCTCGGAGGCACCCTCGGGGTCCTGGCCCGTGAGCCAGTCGTAGCCGCCCGCGATCCGCTGCGGGATCGAGCCGACGGGCGTCGCGGTGAGCACGAGCACCGAGAAGAAGGCCAGCAGGATCATGAGGACCCAGACGGGCACGGGTGTCAACAGGGAGGCCAGCGGCGCCGTCGCCAGGTAGCCGACCATGCCCCCGGCGCCGAGCATGTCCTCGAAGGCCTCGGCGGCCGAGGGCACGCCGCCCACGAGGTGGGCGATGCCGGAGCCGGCGACCGTGGCCATGAGCAGGCCGATGATGATGCGCCCGTTGGCGCGATGGTCCGTGGCGTGGCGGAAGCAGCGCACGGCCACGACGAGCAGGGCGATCGGCACCAGGAGGGCGAACCACCCGACGGTGCCGCCCACCACCCCGTGCACCACGCGGCCGACGGCGGTGCCGCGCAGGCCCCACCACTCCACGGCCGCGATCAGCGCGGCGAGCAGCAGCAGGAGCAGGCCGGTGCCGTCACGGCGTTCCTCACGGTCGATGCGCACGTCCGGGCCGAGCTTGCGGAAGCCCGCGCCGACCGGTGTGGCCAACCCCATCCACAGGGTGTGCAGGGCGCGCAGGGGCGCGGCGGGCCGGTCGGCCTCGGGGACGGTCGCGGTCGACCCCTTCCGTCCGGAGCCTCGGCGTCCGGCGGAGCCGGAACGGGACGTGGCGGAGGAGGAGGACGACGAACGCGTGGGGGAAGTACGGGTCGCCATGCCCACCAAACTACCGCGAACCGCGGACACGGCAGGCATGGCGACCCGGAGGGGTCAGGCCTCCAGGACCACCGGGATGATCATCGGGCGGCGGCGCAGCTTGCGGTTGACCCACGTGCCGACGGTCCGGCGGACCACCTGCTGGAGCTGGTGGGCGGTGTGGTCCTTGCTGGACTGCACGGCCTCCTCGAGCGCCCGGACGATCTTCGGCTTGATCTCGTCGAACACCTTCTCGTCCTCGGCGACGCCGCGGGCGTGGACGTCCGGGCCGGACACGATCGTGCCGGTCTGCCGGTTGACCACGGTGATGATCGAGAGGAAGCCCTCCTCGCCCAGGACACGGCGGTCCTTGAGGTCCGAGTCGGAGATCTCGCCCACGGAGGAGCCGTCCACGTACACGTAGCCGCACTCCACCTCGCCGACGACCTTCACGAGGCCGTCGGTCATGTCCACCACGGTGCCGTTGCCGGCCAGGATGACGTTCTCGGCCGGCACGCCGGTCTTCTCCGCGATCCGGCCGTTGGCGATCAGGTGGCGGGTCTCGCCGTGCACCGGCATCACGAACTCGGGCTCGACGATGTTGTAGCAGTACAGCAGCTCGCCCTCGGAGGCGTGGCCGGAGACGTGCACCTTGGCCATGCCCTTGTGCACCACGGTCGCGCCGAGCTTCATGAGCCCGTTGATCACGCGGAACACGGAGTTCTCGTTGCCCGGGATCAGGGAGGAGGCCAGCACGACGAGGTCGCCCTCCTCCAGCTGCACCTGGTGGTCCCCGTTGGCCATGCGGGACAGGGCCGCCATCGGCTCGCCCTGGGAGCCGGTGACCATGAGCACGATCTCGTCGTCGCGGTACTTGTCCACCTTGCGGATGTCCACGAGGATCCCGTTCGGCACGTTGAGGTAGCCGAGCTTCGCCGCGATGATCATGTTGCGGATCATGGAGCGCCCGCCGAAGGCCACCTTGCGACCGTGCTTGTGGGCGGCGTCGAGGACCTGCTGGACGCGGTGCACGTGGGAGGAGAACGAGGCCACCACGATGCGGCGCTTCGCCGTGGCGAAGTAGCGCTCGAGGGTGGGGCCGATCTCCGCCTCCGTGGTGGTGAACCCCGGGACCTCGGCGTTCGTGGAGTCGGTCATGAACAGGTCCACGCCCTCCTCGCCGAGACGGGCGAAGGCGCGCAGGTCCGTGATGCGGCCGTCGAGCGGCAGCTGGTCCATCTTGAAGTCGCCGGTGTGCAGGATGGTGCCGGCGTCCGTGTGGATGGCGACGGCGAGCGCGTCCGGGATCGAGTGGTTCACGGCCACGAACTCGCACTCGAACGGGCCGAACTCGACGATGTCGTCTTCCTTGACCACGCGGGTGCGCGGCTTGATCCGGTGCTCCTCGAGCTTGGCCTCGATCAGGGCGAGGGTCAGCTTGGAGCCGATCACGGGGATGTCGTCGCGCAGGCGCAGCAGGTACGGCACGGCGCCGATGTGGTCCTCGTGGCCGTGGGTCAGGATGATGCCGACGACGTCGTCCACGCGGTCCCGGATGTAGTCGAAGTCCGGCAGGATCAGGTCGACGCCGGGCTGGTGTTCCTCGGGGAAGAGGACGCCGCAGTCGACGATGAGGATCTTGCCGTCGATCTCGAAGGTGACCATGTTGCGGCCGACCTCCTCGAGGCCGCCCAGCTGGACGATGCGGCAGGTGCCCCGCTTGAGCTTGGGCGGGGTGGACAGGCGGGTGCCTGCGGTCATGGAACGGGTCCCTTCTAGAAGGTGATGCCGGCCTCCGCGAGGTCGGCTCGGATGACGGAGAGCTCGTCCGGCGTGGCCTGGACGAGGGGCAGCCGCACGGCTGCGGACGGGATGACGCCCTGGGCGGCGAGGACGGCCTTCGCGGCCACCGCGCCCTGGACGTGGGTCATGATGCCGCGCTGGACGGGGTCCAGCGCGAAGTGGTGGTCACGGGCACCGGCCAGGTCGCCGGCGTGGACGGCGTCCACGAGCTGGCGGTACAGCTCGGGGGCCGCGTGTGCGGCCACCGAGACGACCCCGACGGCGCCGAGCGCCATGAGCGGCAGGGTCGCGCCGTCGTCACCGGAGTAGAGGTCGAGGTCCGTGTGCGCCAGGACGGTGGTGGTGGACTGCAGGTCCCCCTTGGCGTCCTTGAGCGCACGGATGTTGGGGTGCTGCGCGAGCGCGATGATCGTCTCGGGCTCGATCGGCATCACGGAGCGGCCCGGGATGTCGTAGAGCATGATCGGCAGGTCCACGCCGTCGGCCACGGCCTCGAAGTGCGCGCGGATGCCGGCCTGGTTGGGCTTGTTGTAATACGGGGTGACGAGCAGCAGCCCGTCCACACCCGTCTCGGCCGCGCGGCGGGACAGCTCGAGGGTGTGCGCCGTGTCGTTGGTGCCGGTGCCGGCCACGACCCTGGCGCGGTCCCCCACGGCCTCGACGACGGTGCGGAACATCGCCACGTTCTCCTCGTCCGTGAGCGTGGAGGTCTCGCCGGTGGTGCCGGTGACCACGAGGCCGTCGGCCCCGCGGTCCACCAGGTGCTCGGCCAGCGCGGCGGCCGCCTCGAGGTCCACGGCGCCCTCGTCCGTCATGGGGGTGACCATGGCGGGCACGACCGTGCCGAAGAGCAGCTCGGAGGGGATGACGGCGGAACGGACGGCACTCATGGGCCCCACCCTACCTGCGAGACTGGGGGCCCGCGCCGTCCGTGGCCCCTCCGCGACGCGCGGCGACCCGAGAGGAGCCCGCCCTGCGTCCCGCCCCGCCCCCCGCCGCCGTCCGCCCGGACCGGCCCGCGCGTCGCCGGCTGCCCGGCGTCGACGCGGCCCGCGCGATCGCCCTGCTCGGCATGATCACCGTCCACGTCGTCGACCCGGTGACGGCGGACGGGGCGCCGCACCCGGCGTTCCTGTGGTTCGCCGGACGCGCCTCGGTGCTGTTCGTCCTGCTGGCCGGAGTCGGGCTGGCCCTGTCCACGGGGGGCGCGACGCCGGCCACGGGGGTCCGGCGCGCGGCGCTGCGCCGCCGGATCGCCCGACGGGCGGGCCTGCTGTTCGTGCTCGGGCTCGCGTGCGGGACGCTCGGCGTCCCCGTGGCCGTCATCCTGTGCCACTACGCCCTGCTCTTCCTGCTCGCGCTGCCCCTGCTGGGCCTGCGCGCCCGCGCCCTGGGCCTGATCGCGGGGGCGTGGCTCGTGCTCGGGCCGGTGCTGGTGTTCGCGGTGGTCGCGGCCGCGCAGGCCGCCGTGGGGCGTCAGGAGTTCTTCGTGGGTGGGCGGCTCTGGCTCTCCCCCGGCCCCGCGGACCTGCTGCGTCCCGGGCTGCTGCTGGCCGATCTCACGGTCACGGGCTACTACCCCGTCCTGTCCTGGGGCGCGTTCCTCGTGCTGGGGCTGGCCCTGGGGCGGCTGCCGCTGGACCGTCGCCGCGTGGCCGCCGGGATCCTCGGCGGCGGGGCCACGGCGTGGGCGGCGGCCGGCGTCGTCGGTGCGGCGGTGCTGCGGGCCCCGGGCACGCTCGAGCGCGTCGCCGCGGCGATCGGCACGGACCCGGTCGAGACGGCGCTCACGCTGCGCACAGGCGAGCCGCGGCTCGCGCTGCTGATCCCGGATCCGCTGTGGCTCGCCCTGCCGACCCCGCACTCCGGGTCCGTGGTGGCCGCCGTGCTCGCGGCGGGCTGGGCCTGCGCCGTGCTGGGCGCCTGCCTGCTGGCCCGGCCGCTGGTCGGGCACGCCGCGCTGCGCCCGCTCGTGGGTGCGGGGCGCATCCCGCTCACGCTCTACGTGGGGCACCTCGTGGTGCTCGCGCTCGTGGACGCGACCGGACTCGACCCGGCCGACGGGGCGCTGCTCGCCGCCCTCGTCGTGCTGTGCCTCGCGGCCGGGCTGGCCGCCGAGCTCAGCGGCCGACGGGGTCCGCTCGAGGCCGTGATGGCCCGGCTCTCCCGGGCGGGTGGGGAACGGGCCGTCGAAGGGCGCTGAGCGAGGCGTGGGCCGCGTCAGCCGGCGCGGTGCAGGCGGACGGCCTCCCGGGCCGCCTCGCGGGCGCGGCGGCGGTCGCCCGAGGCGTCGTAGGCCAGGGCGAGGCGGTAGCGGGCGCGCCAGTCGCGCGGCGCGGCCTCGGCCTCCACGCGGTACAGCTCGAACTGGGCGTCGGCGGCCTCCCGGTCGATCCGGCCGCCCGGCGAGCGCGGCAGGTCGTCCTCCGGCAGCCCGCCCTCGGCCTCGAGCTGGTCGGCCAGGCGTTCGGTCTGGCGGCCGAACCACACCTCGCGGGCCAGGACGGCCACGGTCACCAGCACCACGAGGATGACGCCCGCGCCGATCGCCTTGGCCAGCGGCTGCGGGGCGCGCACCAGCGCGACGGACGCGTTGAGGGCGAACCCGGCGAACAGCAGCACGAGCAGGCAGACGAAGCCGACCCACACCTTGCTCATCACGGTCGAGCGGCGGGCACGGGCGGCGTGCTCGGTCGGGCCCACGGCGCCGTCGTCGGGAGTGCGGGAGGGCTCAGCCAAGGTCCAGGTATCCGTCCAGTCCGTAGGTCAGACCCGGGCGGGAGGCCACGGTCCGCAGGCCGAGGACGACGCCGGGCATGTAGGCGCCGCGGTCGAACGCGTCGTGCCGGACCACGAGCTGCTCGCCCGGCCCGCCCAGCAGCACCTCCTGGTGCGCCTCCAGGCCACGCAGGCGCACCGCGTGCACGTGCACGCCGTGGACGACGGCGCCGCGCGCGCCGTCCGGGTCGTGCTCGGTGGCGTCCGGGGAGACGGGCACGCCGGCCGCGTCCCGGGCCGCGCCGATGAGCTCGGCGGTCCGCACGGCCGTGCCCGACGGGGCGTCCACCTTGTCCGGATGGTGCAGCTCGACGAGCTCGACGGACTCGAAGTACCGCGCCGCCTGCGCGGCGAACGCCGAGGCCAGCACCGAGCCGACCGAGAAGTTCGGGGCGATCAGCACGCCCACCCCCGGGTGCTCAGCCAGCTGCGCCTCCAGGCGCTCGCGGCGCTCGGGCACCCAACCCGACGTGCCGACCACGGTGTGCAGCCCATGCTCCACGGCGAAGGCCACGTTCTCGGGCGAGGCGTCCGGGACCGTGAGGTCCAGGACGTGGGTGGCGCCGGCGTCGAGCACCGCGTCCAGGCGGTCCTGCGAGCCGAGCTCGGCCACGAGCTCCAGCCCCTCGGCCGCTCGCACCGCGGGCACCGCGTGGCGGCCCATGCGGCCACGGGCGCCCAGGATCGCGACGCGCGGGACGTCGTCGGGAGCGGACACGGCGGAGGGGGTGCGGGTCTCGGTCATGGCCTCCAGCCTACGCGGCCCGCCCCGGCGGCCGTGGCCGAGGTCAGGCCGGGGCGACGACGACGCGCGCCCGGTCCCCCGCGGCCAGGCGCGCGGCCACGGCCCGGACCTGGCCGGCGTCGACCTCGCGGACCCGGGCGAGGGAGGCCGCCAGGTCCACGTACTCCCCCGTGACCAGTTCGGCCCGTCCCAGCCGGGACATGCGGGCGCCCGTGGACTCCATGCCCAGCACGGTGCCGCCGCAGATCTGCCCGTGGGCGCGCGCGAGCTCCTCCTCGGTGACGTCGGCCTCGGCCATCCGGTCCAGCTCGGCCTCCATCAGCGCGGCCACCTCGTCCACCCGGTCCGGCTGGCAGCCCGCGTACAGCCCCCAGTAGCCGGCGTCGGAGTACCCGGCGGAGAACGAGTAGGTGTTGTAGGCCAGGCCGCGGCGCTCGCGGATCTCCTGGAACAGCCGCGAGGACATGCCCCCGCCGAGGACGGACTGCATGACGCCCAGGGCGAAGCGGTCCGGGTCCGTGATGGACAGCGAGCGGCCGCCGACGAGGACGTTGGCCTGCTCGACCGCCTTGGTGACGGTGTGCGTGCCGGCCCGCACCCGCGAGGCCGCGGCCCCGGCGGCGTCCACGGCACGACGCGGGGCGGGCAGGGCCCCCGAGGTGAGCTCCCAGCCCGAGGCGCGCAGGGCGGCGAGGACGAGGCGGCAGACCTCGTCGTGGTCGAGGTGGCCGGCGGCGGTGACGACGAGCTCGTCCGGGCGGTACCAGTGCGTGTAGTGCCCGACCACATGGTCGCGGGTGACGGCCCGGATCGTCTCGGGCGTGCCGCCGATCGGCCGGCCGAGGGGGTGGCCGTCCAGCATGACCTCGGCGAGCTTCTCGTGGGCCACGTCCACGGGGTCGTCCGCGTCCATGGCGAGCTCCTCGAGGATCACGCCGCGCTCGGTCTCGAGCTCGTCCGGGTCGATCAGGGAGGAGGTGAGCATGTCCGTGAGGACCTCCACGGCCATCGGCAGGTCCTCGTCCAGCACGCGGGCGTGGTAGACGGTGGACTCCTTGGCCGTGCCGGCGTTGGACTCCCCGCCCACGCGGTCGAAGGCGGCCGCGATGTCCATCGCGGTGCGCGTGGGCGTGCCCTTGAAGAGCAGGTGCTCGAGGAAGTGCGTGGCGCCGTAGCCCTCGGGCGACTCGTCACGAGACCCGACGGCCACCCAGTAGCCGATGGTCACCGAGCGCTGGTCCGGCATGGCCTCGGTGAGCACGCGGACGCCGCCGGGCAGCACGGAGCGGCGCACCACGGAACCGTTGCCCTCGTCCGCCAGCACGCCGTCGAAGTCCAGGGGGATCTCACGGTGAACACTCATGACGGCCATTCTCGCCCATGCGCGACGACGGCGCCGCACCACTCGCGGGGAGGGTGCGGCGCCGTCGTGGTCACCGGGCCGGGCGTGCCCGGCCGGGGCGGATCAGGCCTCGATCTGCGAGGACTCGATCGCGTCCGCGGTCTCGGCCAGGGCGTCGGACTCCGCCACCACCGGGGAGAGGGACAGCTTGCCGCGGTCGTCGATCTTGGTGATCTCGACCTGGACCTTCTGGCCCACGCCGAGCACGTCCTCGACGTCGTCAACGCGCTTGCCCTCGTTGAGCTTGCGCAGCTCGGAGACGTGCAGCAGACCGTCCTTGCCCGGGGTGAGCGAGACGAACGCGCCGAACGTGGTCAGCTTCACGACGGTGCCGAGGTACCGCTCGCCGATCTCGGGGACCTGCGGGTTGGCGATCGCGTTCACCGCGGAGCGCGCGGCCTCGGCCGAGGCGCCGTCGGTGGCGCCGATCAGCACGGTGCCGTCGTCCTCGATGGTGATGTCCGCGCCCGTGTCGTCCTGGATCTGGTTGATCATGGCGCCCTTGGGGCCGATGACCGCGCCGATCTTGTCCACCGGGATGCGCACGGAGATGATCCGCGGAGCGGTGGGGGCCATCTCGTCCGGGGCGTCGATGGCGGCGTTTAGCACGGACAGGATGTGCAGGCGCGCCTCGCGGGCCTGCGTCAGGGCGGCGGCCAGCACGGAGGCCGGGATGCCGTCCAGCTTGGTGTCCAGCTGGATCGCGGTGACGAACTCGGCGGTGCCGGCCACCTTGAAGTCCATGTCGCCGAACGCATCCTCGGCGCCGAGGATGTCGGTCAGGGCCGCGTACTGGGTCTGGCCGTCCACCTCGGCGGAGACCAGGCCCATGGCGATGCCGGCCACGGGCGCACGCAGCGGCACGCCCGCGTTCAGCAGGGACAGGGTGGAGGCGCAGACGGAGCCCATCGACGTCGAGCCGTTGGAGCCGAGGGCCTCGGAGACCTGGCGGATCGCGTAGGGGAACTCCTCGCGGGCCGGCAGCACGGGCACCAGGGCGCGCTCGGCGAGGGCGCCGTGGCCGATCTCGCGGCGCTTCGGGGAGCCCACGCGGCCGGTCTCGCCGGTGGAGTACGGCGGGAAGTTGTAGTGGTGCATGTACCGCTTGGCCGTCTCCGGCGCCAGCGAGTCGATCTGCTGCTCCATCTTGAGCATGTTCAGCGTGGTGACGCCCATGATCTGGGTCTCGCCGCGCTCGAAGATGGCGGAGCCGTGCACGCGGGGCAGGACCTCCACCTCCGCGGTCAGCTTGCGGATGTCCGTCAGGCCGCGGCCGTCGATGCGCACCTGGTCGGTGAGGATGCCGCGGCGCACGATCTGCTTGGTGAGGGAGCCGTAGGCCTTGGCGATCTCGCCCTTGCGCTCGGCGAAGTCCTTGCCCTCGCCGGCGAGCTCCTCGAGCACCTCGAGCAGGTAGGCGTCCGAGGCCGACTCGCGCTCCTGCTTGTCGCCGATGGAGAAGATCTCGGTCAGGCGGCCCGCGGCGAGCTTCTCGACGGCGGCGTAGGCGTCGTCCTGGTAGTCCTGGAACACGGGGACGTCCACCGGGTCCTTGCCGGCGCGCTTGACCAGGTCGGCCTGGGCCTCGCACAGGGCGCGGATGAAGGGCTTGGCGGCCTCGAGGCCCTCGGCCACGATCTCCTCGGTGGGCGCCTGCGCGCCGCGCTCCTTGACCAGGGTCCAGGAGTCCGGGGTCGCCTCGGCCTCGACCATCATGATGGCGACGTCGTCGCCCACCACACGGCCGGCCACGGCCATGTTGAACACGGCGCCCTCGAGCTGGGAGTGCTTCGGGAACGCGACCCACTGGCGCGTGCCGGAGCCGTCGTCCATGAGGGCCATGCGCACGCCGCCGATGGGGCCGGAGAACGGCAGGCCGGACAGCTGCGTGGACAGGGAGGCGGCGTTGATGGCCACCGTGTCGTAGATCTCGTCCGGGGCGATCGAGGTGACGGTCACGACGACCTGGACCTCGTTGCGGATGCCCTTGACGAACGCCGGGCGCAGCGGGCGGTCGATCAGGCGGCAGGTGAGGATCGCGTCCGTGGACGGGCGGCCCTCGCGGCGGAAGAACGAGCCGGGGATGCGGCCCGCGGCGTACATGCGTTCCTCGACGTCCACGGTCAGCGGGAAGAAGTCGAAGCCCTCGCGGGGCGACTTGCCGACGGTGGTGGCGGACAGCATCGACGTCTCCTCGTCGATGTAGACCATGGCGGCGCCGGCGGCCTGCTGGGCGAGGCGCCCGGTCTCGAAGCGGACGGTGCGCTTGCCGTACGAGCCGTTGTCGATGACGGCCTCGGCGAAGGTGATCTCAGGACCCTCCATGAGGGCCTCCTTTCAGGTGGACGGCGCCGCAGGCGTCCCTGTCCCCCTGGTCTTCGATCGAGGCCCTCGGCATCCCGCCGTGCGGCGGGGTCCGGGAGCCACTGTCGAGGACCGCGGGCGATGGGCGCGGAGCCGTCGGGTGTGTCGATGATGCGGGGATGCGCGCCGTGTCGCGCCGGAGTGCCGCAGACTGCGGCGGTCTCCCCCCGGGACACACTACGTGCGTCCGGGGGCAGACGAAAGGCGGCGCCGGCGCGCGCGGGTCTCCCGCGGGCTCCGGCGCCGCCTCCTCAGGTCACTTGCGCAGGCCGAGGCGCTCGATCAGCGCACGGTAGCGCTCGATGTCGACCTTCTGCAGGTAGCCGAGCATGCGACGACGGCGACCCACCAGGGCCATCAGGCCGCGACGGGTGTGGTGGTCGTGCTTGTGCTCCTTGAGGTGCTCGGTCAGGTCCTTGATGCGGCGGGACAGGACCGCGATCTGCACCTCGGGGGAACCGGTGTCGCCCTCGTGGGTGGCGTACTCCTTGATGATCTGCTGCTTGACAGCGGGATCCAGGGCCATGGTGGGCCTCCTTCACTTCGGTACCGCGAACACGGGCCGCGCCCCGCCGGGGCGGACGACGCGGGGCCCACCCCACCGCGGACTGCAGGGAGGCCGAGGGTCGAGTCTACCGCATCGCCTACCCTGGCCCGGTGAGCACCCCACCGGTCCCCCACTCCCCGGCCCCGTCGTCGTTCCCCCTCCGGCCGCCCGCGCCGCCCCTGGATCTGCCGCTGATCGGCCACGGCTACCCCGCGCTGCTGCGCACGCCGCGGGCCCGATGGTGGAACCCGCTCGCGTCCTTCGGCCTCGTGCTGGCCGGCCTGGTGGGCCTCCTCGTGCTCGGGGGCGTGCTGGGCGCTCTCGCCCTGATCGCCACGTCCGGGCCCGCGCTGCTCGGCGCGGCCGACCCGACGGACGTGACCGACCTCGACCTGTACTCCGCGCCCATGGTGCTGCTGAACAACCTCCTGCTCGCCGCGCTGATCGGGGTCGCGCTGCTGGCCGTGGCGCTGGGCCACCCCGTCGCCGCCCGCTTCGTCCACTCGGTCGAGGGCCGCGTGCGCTGGCGCTGGCTGGCGCGCTGCGTCGTCGTGCTGACGCCGTTGTTCCTCGCTTACGTGCTGGGCACGTGGGCCCTCGACGGCGCCCCCACGGCCCCGCGCGCGCAGGACTGGGTCTGGCTGCTCGTCATGGCGTTCGTGCTCACCCCGTTCCAGGCCGCGGGCGAGGAGTACCTGTTCCGCGGGTGGCTGCTGCTGGCCGTCGGCACGTGGATCCGCCGGCCGGTCGTGGCCGCCGCGGTCACCGCGGTGCTCTCGGCGGCGACCTTCTCGCTCGCCCACGGCTCGCTCGACCCGTGGATCCTGCTGGACCTCGCCGCGTTCGCCGTCGCCGCCGTCCTGCTCACGTGGCGCACGGGCGGGCTCGAGGCCGCCGTCGCCCTCCACGTGGTCAACAACGTGGTGATCATCGCCGTCGGCACGCTCGTGGGCACCGTCGAGGACAGCTACGTGGGCGCGGAGACCGCCGGCTCCCCGGCGGCCACGCTGCTCTCGGTGGCGGTGGTCGCGGTGGCCACGGCGCTGCTGCTCTGGCAGGCGCGGCGGGCCGGGATCGCCCGGACGGTCCCGGTCACCGTGGGCGCCCGCCCCTGACCGGCGCCGCCCACCAGGCCACCGTCACGTAGGGCACCTGCAGGACCGCGTCCGCCGCATGGCCCAGGTGCTCGTGCAGGTACCAGTCGAGGTTGGCCGTCATCCGGGACCGGATCCGCTCGTCCGCGCGCAGCCAGTACGAGCGCGAGGCCATGAGCCCGTGCAGCCCCGCCGCGGTCATGGGCTGCGTCCACGCCCAGCGCGCGTGCTCCTCCGCCCCGAACGGGGCGGCGAACCGGCGCTGCTCCGGCCGGGCGGCGTGCACGTCCCCGGCGTGCATGATCCGGGTGAGACGGTGCACCCACGGCACCGCCGTGTCGAGCTGGTTCCACACCGCGGCGAGGCGCCCGCCCGGGCGCAGCACCCGTGCGGCCTCCGCGCTCGCCGCGGCCGGGTCCATCCAGTGCCATGCCTGGGCCGCCACCACGACGTCGGCGCTCGCCGCCGGCAGGCCCGTGGCCTCGCCCGTGCCCGGCACGGCGCGCACCCGCCCGCCCGTGCCGGCCGCGACCTCGCGTTCCAGGACGGCGCGCATCGACGCCGACGGCTCGAGGGCCGTCACCGTCCGCACCCGGTCCGCCGGGCGGGCCGCGAGCAGCCGGGTGAACAGTCCCGTCCCGGCCCCGAGCTCCACCACGTCCGCGCCGTCGGCGGTGCCCGCCAGGACGCGGTCCACCACGGCGGCCGGGTAGGAGGGGCGGACGGCGTCGTAGTGCTCCCCGCCGGTCTCGAAGGGGTTGGGCCCGGCCCGACGGGCCCGGGCCGGGCGCCCCGGCAGGTTCGGCACAGCGGGGGGAGCGCCCGGCTCCGGGGCGCTCACCGGTCGGAGGGGGTCGTGGCCAGGATCGCCCGGGCCTCGTCCACGTCCTGCGTGATCTGCGCCACGAGCTTCTCGACGCCCTCGTAGGCGACCATCCCGCGCAGCCGGGCCACGAACTCCACCTCGATGTGCTGGCCGTACAGGTCGAAGTCCTCCACCCGCTCGTCGTGGCGGTCGATCACGTGCGCCTCCACCACGCGGGAGACGTCCTCGAACGTGGGGTTCGAGCCGATGGAGATCGCGGCCGGCCACACCCCGCCGTGCGCGTCGTGCACCCAACCGGCGTAGACGCCGTCGGCCGGGATCATGCCCTGCACATCCGTCTCGAGGTTCGCCGTGGGGAAGCCGAGCTCGCGGCCGCGCGCGAACCCGTGCACCACCTCGCCGGCGAGCACGTGGTGCCGACCGAGGACCGCCGCGGCCTGAGCGACGTCGCCCGCGGCCAGGGCCTCGCGCACCCAGGTCGAGGAGCAACGGCGCTCCGGCTCGGCCCCGTGCTCGGCGGGGAACTCCTCGACGGCCTCGACCTCGAAGCCGTAGCGGGCCCCCAGGCGCACCATCTCCGCGACGTCGCCGGTGTTGCCCCGGCCGAAGCGCACGTCGTGCCCCACGACCACGACGGCGGCATGCAGCCCGTGCACGAGCATGCCGCGGACGAACTCCTCCGGGGACTGGTCCGCGAACTCGAGGGTGTACCGCTGCAGGAGCACCGCGTCCAGACCCGCCTCCTCCAGGAGGACGACCCGCTGCTCGGGGCTGATGATGTCCACGTGGGGCACCTCGGGCTGGTGCACGGCGCGCGGGTGCGGGGTGAAGGTCACGGCCACGGCCAGGGCGTCGCGGGCCCGCGCCAGCTCGACGACCCGGCGCAGCACCTCCCGGTGGCCGCGGTGCACGCCGTCGAAGTTGCCCAGGGTGACCACGGTGCGCGGCAGGTCCGTGGGGACCTCGTCCAGGCTGTTCCAGACCCGCATCAGAGCGCCCCCGCCTCGGCCGGGCGGGCGGGGCGGTGCGTCAGCAGCCAGATCAGGCCGACCACCGGCAGCACGAGCGGCACATAGCCGTAGCCCGCGCCGAACCGGGACCACACGGTGTCGTGGGCGAACATCCCCGGATCCAGGACGGTCCACAGGCCCACGCCCACCACGCCGGCCAGCTCCACGAGCACGGCGCCCAGCGCCACGGCCCAGGCGCGCGCGCCGGAGCGGGCGAGCGCGAACGTCGCCACGATGTACACGACCGCCGCGACCGCGGAGAGCGTGTACGCCACGGGGGCGGCGTCGAACTGCGTGAGGATCTGGAAGAGGCTGCGCGCGCTCGCCGAGAGGGCGAACACCGCGTAGACCATGACGATGATCCGGCCGAGACCCTGGTTGCGCGCGGGGGCGCCGTCGCTGGGTGCCATGTCCATCCTCCTCACCACTGCCCGAACCAGATGACCTGCATGCGGTGCAGCATCACGGCGATCGTGGGCCCGACCACGGCCAGCACGAGGTTGGACCACCGGGTCTTGTCCGTGACGGCCCAGCCCACGGCGATCACCGGCACGATCAGGGCGGTGAGGATGTAGCCCCAGAACTCCCAGCCGGGGCCGTTCAGGGTGTCCCCGCCGAGCTGGCGGACGGCGGCGGCCGCGGCGTAGACGAGCGTGAACAGCTCGACGGCGGCCACCGAGAGGATCGAGGCGTCCGCGGGGTGGCGGCGGATCGCCGTCATCACCACGCAGACCACGAACGAGACGGCACCGATCACCAGTCCCGTCCAGAACCAGGCGTCGAGGATCATGCGGTCCTTCCCTGTCCCGGCCCCTCGGCCGGGGCGAACACGAGCTGGGGCTTGGCGACGTCGGCGCCGCGGCGGCGCACGTCGGAGACGAGGGCGATGACGCGGCCGTCCGGCGCGCGCCCGGCGACGAGCGTCTCACCCGTGCCGGTGGGCGCCACGACCCGCCCGAAGGCGAGCTCGTGGGCCTCGTGCTCCGTCAGCTCGCGCACCGGGAAGAGCCCGGCGGCGGCCTCGGAGAGCTCGGTCATCGCGAAGCGCTCCGCGAGGGCCTCGAGCGAGAGCGCGTCGGCCACGTCGAACGGGCCGACGGCGGTGCGGCGCAGCGCCGTGAGGTGCCCGCCGGTCTCGAGGGCCTCGCCCAGGTCGCGGGCGAGCGCCCGGATGTAGGTCCCGGAGGAGCAGCGCACGGTGACGTCGAGGTCGACCAGCCGGCCGCCGTCGAGCCGGCGCAGCTCGTGCACCGTGAACTCGTGCACGGTGACGGGGCGGGCGTCGAGGGTGACGTCCTCTCCCGCGCGGACGCGGTCGTAGGCGCGCCGGCCCGCCACCTTGACGGCGGAGACGGCCGAGGGCGCCTGCAGGATCTCGCCCGTGAGGGCGGCGACCTGCTCGGCCACGCGCTCGGGCGTGACGGCGTTGGCCAGCCGGGTCTGCACGACCTCGCCCTCCGCGTCGTCCGTGACGGTCGACTGCCCGAGCCGGATCGTGGCCGTGTACGTCTTGTCCGTGCCCGTGATGGCGGTCAGCAGGCGCGTGGCCTTGTTGACGCCGACCACGAGCAGGCCCGTGGCCATGGGGTCCAGGGTGCCGGCGTGGCCCACCTTGCGGGTGCCCGCCAGCCGGCGGACCCGCCCGACGACGTCGTGCGAGGTCCACCCCTGCGGCTTGTCCACGAGGACGACCCCCGACGCCTCCGTTCCCGGCGCGTCGGGGGCCTGTCCCCCGGTGCTGCGTGCGCTCACCGTGCCGCGGGCCTCAGGCGCGCGGGGCGTCGTCGGCGTCGGCGTCCGGCTCGGCGGTGCGGTACGGGTCCGCGTCACCGGCGTACGACGCGCCCTCGCGCGCCTTCGCCAGCTCGGCGTCCCGCTCCTTGGCCGCGCGGAGGACGTCCTCCAGGTGTGCGGCCGCCTCGGGGACGGTGTCCGCCACGAACTCGAGCGTGGGCACCAGGCGGATGGTGAGCCCGCGGCCCACCTCGCGGCGCAGGATGCCGCGGTTCTCCTGGATGCCCTCGTGGGCGGCGGCCACCGTGGCCTCGTCGCCCAGGACGGTGTAGTAGACGGTGGCGTGCTGCAGGTCGTTGGTCACGCGGACCTCCGTCACGGTGACGGGCTCCACGCGATCGTCCTTGACGCCGCGGCGCAGCGCCTCGGCCACGAGGACCTTGATGCGCTGGGCCAGGCGGCCGGCGCGTGCCGGATCGGCCATGGTGCGGTTCCTTCCGGTGGTGATGGTTCAGAGGGTGGGACGCGGAAGGCGGGGGCCCGTGCGGGCCCCCGCCCCGGCCGTCAGACGCGCGGCTTCTCCTGCATCTCGAAGGTCTCGATCACGTCGCCCTCCTTGATGTCGTTGAAGCTGCCCAGGCCGATGCCGCACTCGTAGCCCTCGCGGACCTCCGTGGCGTCGTCCTTGAAGCGGCGCAGCGACTCGATCTTGAGGTGCTCGGAGACCACCACGCCGTCGCGCACCAGGCGGGCCTGGGCGTTGCGGCGGATGAGGCCCGAGCGCACGAGCGAACCGGCGATGTTGCCCCACTTGGAGGAGCGGAACACCTCGCGGACCTCGGCCGAGCCGAGCTCGACCTCCTCGTACTCCGGCTTCAGCATGCCCTTGAGCGCGTTCTCGATGTCGTCGATCGCGTCGTAGATCACGCTGTAGAAGCGCATGTCCACACCCTCGCGGTCGGCCAGGTCGGCGACCCGCTCGGCGGGGCGCACGTTGAAGCCGATGATGATGGCGTTGTCCACGGTCGCCAGGTTCACGTCGTTCTGCGTGATGGCGCCGACGCCGCGGTGGATGACGCGCAGCTGCACCTCGTCCTCGCCGACCTCGATCTTGAGCAGCGAGTCCTCGAGCGCCTCGACGGCACCGGACGCGTCGCCCTTGATGATGAGGTTGAGCGTGTCCAGCTTGCCCTCGGCCACGGCCTGGTCGAAGTCCTCCAGGGTGATGCGCTTGCGGCGCTTGGCCAGCTGGGCGTTGCGGTCCGCGGCCTCGCGCTTCTCCGCGATCTGGCGGGCGGTGCGCTCGTCGTCGGTGACGAGGAACGAGTCGCCGGCCCGCGGCACCGCGGACAGGCCGAGCACCTGGACGGGACGCGACGGATCGGCCGCCTCCACGGCGTTGCCGTTCTCGTCGAACATGGCGCGCACACGGCCGTGGGCGGAGCCCACCACCATGGTGTCGCCCACGCGCAGCGTGCCGGTCTGCACCAGCACGGTGACGACGGCGCCGCGGCCCTTGTCGAGGTTGGCCTCGATGGCCACGCCTCGGGCGGCCTTGTGCGGGTTCGCCGTGAGCTCGAGGGCGGCGTCCGCGGTGAGCAGGATCGCCTCGAGCAGCTGGTCGATGTTGATGTTGTTGCGCGCGGAGACGTCCACGAACATCGTGTCGCCGCCGTACTCCTCGGGCACGAGGCCGTACTCGGTGAGCTGACCGCGGATCTTGTCCGGGGCGGCGGTGTCCTTGTCGATCTTGTTGACCGCCACCACGATCGGCACGCCGGCCGACTGGGCGTGGTTGAGCGCCTCGACGGTCTGCGGCATGACGCCGTCGTCGGCCGCCACCACCAGCACGGCGATGTCGGTGACCTTCGCACCGCGGGCACGCATGGCGGTGAACGCCTCGTGACCCGGGGTGTCGATGAAGGTGAGGCGACGCTGCTCGCCCTCGTGCTCCACGGGCACCTGGTAGGCGCCGATGTGCTGGGTGATGCCGCCGGCCTCACCCTCGATGACGTTCGAGGAGCGGATGGCGTCCAGCAGACGCGTCTTGCCGTGGTCCACGTGGCCCATGACGGTGACGACCGCGGGGCGCGGCTCGAGGTCGGCCTCGTCCTCGTTGGCCGCCTCGGCCTCGAGGTCGATGTCGAAGGCCTCCAGCAGCTCCTTGTCCTCGTCCTCCGGGGACACGATCTGGACCTTGTAGCCCAGCTCGTCGCCGAGCAGCTGGAAGGTCTCCTCGTCGAGGGACTGGTTGGCCGAGGCCATCTCGCCGAGGGTGAAGAGCACCTTCACCAGGTCGGCGACGTCGGCGCGGATCTTCTCGGCGAAGTCGGCCAGGGACGCGCCGCGGCGCAGACGCAGGACGGTGGTGCCGTCGCCCTTGGGGACCTTGACACCGCCGATCTCACGCGTGTGCTGCTGCTCGAACTCCTGGCGCTTCGCGCGCTTCGACTTGCGTCCCCTGCGTGGGCCGCCGCCGCGCCCGAAGGCGCCCTGGGCGTTGCCGCGACCGCCACGGCCGCCCGGGCCGCCGGGACGACCCGGGCCGCCGCCGGGGCCGCCGCCCGGACGGCCACGGCCGCGGGCCGGCTGCGGGGCCGGGGTGATCTGCTTGGGCATCATGCCCGGGTTCGGACGCGGCCCACCGGGGCGGGGGCCGCCGGCGCCCGCGGCCGGGCGCGGACCGCCCGGACGGGGCCCGCCGGCGCCGGCCGGCGGACGGGGGCCGCCCGGACGAGGCGCGCGGTCCTCACGACCGGAGCGCATGCCCTGCGAGGGGGCGAACGGGTTGTTGCCCGGGCGCGGAGCACCGCCACGGCCGCCCGGGCGGGCGCCCGGACGAGACCCGGCGGAGCCGCCCTTGGGGCTGAACGGGTTGTTGCCGGGGCGCGGGGCACCCGGCTTCGGCGCGGACGCACCCGGCTTGGGCGCAGCGGCGCCCGGCTTGGGCGCGGCGGCGCGGCCCGCGGCGGGGCCGGGCACCGGGGCGCCGGCGTTCGACGTGGGGGCCGCGGTGCGCGGCGACGGGGCGGCCGCCGGCTTCGGCGCGTCGGGACGGCCCGCGGCCGGGGCGGCGGGCGTGGAACCGGGCTTGGCGGCGGACTTGCCGGCACCCGGGTAGGCGTTGCGCAGCTTCTTGACCACCGGGGGCTCGATGGTGGACGAAGCCGAGCTGACGAACTCGCCGAGGTCCTTGAGCGTGCTCAAGGCCTCCTTCGAGGTGATGCCGAGCTCCTTGGCGAGCTCATGGACGCGGACCTTGGCCACGGTTCTCCTGTTCTGGCCCCACGGGCCGGAACGGAGCCGCTCGGGCTGTCCGTCTCAGCGCGTCCTGGGACCGTTGACGTTGCTCCAGGCCGTCGCGCGCGCCACCAGGGCACGCGCACCACGGCCTGCCTGATAGCAGGGGGTGAAGTTCATCGCTGGGCACTCATGCTTCAGTGCTCATCGGGTACGCATCAGATCTCTGACCCGCCTTCATCTGTCGGTCTGTCAGCCGGTGCCTCCGCAGTGCGGCCCAGCGCGTCGGCGTCGACGGCGGACCGGAAGGCCCGCCCGAACGCGCGGCGGCGCAGGGCGAGGTGGAGGCAGTCCTCGCCGGGGTGCAGCCATGCACCCCGGCCGGGACGGCGTCGTTCCGGGTCCCAGACGACGGATGGGGGTTCCGTCGAGGAGTCCAGGGCGACGCGCACCAGCTCTTGCCGGTCCGCCCTCGATCGGCATCCGATGCAGGTGCGCACGACCGTCCGAGACGTCATGCGTTCACCCCTCACGGGCGTCGGATCGAGAAAGGACCTCATCCATCCTAGCGCGTCCGGGCCCGGATCTGTTCCCGGGGACGGTCAGCGTCCCGGGGCGGAGGTGGTGACCCCGTCGCCGACGATGTCGATCCGCCAGCCCGTGAGCTTGGCCGCGAGGCGGGCGTTCTGGCCCTCCTTGCCGATGGCCAGGGACAGCTGGTACTGCGGGACCACGGCGCGGGCCGAGTGCTGGTCCGCGTCGAGGATCTCCACCGAGACGGTCGTGGCGGGCGAGAGGGCGTTGGCGATCATCGCGGCGGGGTCGTCCACGTGGTCGACGATGTCGATCTTCTCGTCGTTGAGCTCCGTCATGACGGCGCGCACGCGGCTGCCCATCTCCCCGATGGAGGCGCCCTTGGCGTTCACCCCGGGGCGGGTGGCGCGCACGGCCATCTTGGTGCGGTGGCCGGCCTCGCGGGCCAGGGCCGTGATCTCGACCGAGCCGTCCGCGATCTCCGGGACCTCGAGCTCGAAGAGCTTGCGCACGAGGCCGGGGTGCGAGCGGGACACCGTGACGGACGGGCCCTTGGCGCCGCGCGTCGCGGAGACCACGTAGGCGCGGATCCGGCGGCCGTGGGCGTAGTCCTCGCCGGGCACCTGCTCGGGCGGCGGGAGGACGGCCTCGAGGGTGCCGAGGTTCACCTGGACCATGTGGCGGTTCAGGCCCTGCTGGATGACGCCGGAGACGAGCTCGCCCTCCTTGTCCTTGAACTCGCCGAGGACCTTGTCGTCGTCCTCCTCGCGCATGCGCTGGATCATCACCTGGCGCGCCGTGGAGGCGGCCACCCGGCCGAAGCCGTTCGGGGTGTCGTCGAACTCGCCGATGGGCGTGTCGTCCTCGTCCAGCTCCGTGGCCCACACGGTGACGTGGCCGGTCGCGCGGTCGATCTCCACGCGGGCGCGCTTCAGGGCCCCCGGGGTGCGGTGGTACGCCATGAGCAGGGCCTGCTCGATGGTGGGGATGAGGCGGTCCATCGGGATCTCCCGCTCCGCCTCCAGCATGCGCAGCGCGCTCATGTCGATGTCCAACTCATGCCTCCGTGTGCTCGGCCGTGTCCTCGCCCGCGGCGGCGTCGGCGTCGCCGGCCTGCTGAGCGGGGCTCCACTCTACCTGCACGATCGCCGGACCGAGACGGTCGAGGGCGACCCGCTCGGCGGGCAGCTCCTTGGCCTTCATGCCCTTCTTCGCGGGCGGGCGCACCACGGCCAGCTCGACGTCGTCGTCCGTCACGTCCTTCAGGCGGGCGGTCACGGGCGCGGCGCCGTCGACCGAGACCTCGACGAGACGGCCGACGTTGCGGGCGAAGTGGCGGGGCTCGGTGAGCGGGCGGTCCACGCCCGCGGTGGTGACCTCCAGCAGGTACTCCCCCGCACCGACGCCGGGCACGTGGTCGCCCAGGGCGTCGAGGGCGGCGGAGACCCGGCCGGAGAGGCGGGCGACGTCGTCCAGGCTCAGGCCCTGGGTGCCCGAGGCGCGGTCGAGGACCACCTCGACGGTGCGGTGCTCGGCGGTGCCCGTGGCGCGCACCTGCTCCACCACCACGTCGTCGGCCGCCAGGGCCTCCTCGACGCGGGTGCGCAGCTCGGCGAGGTCGTCGCGGCGGTCGGTGCTGTCCATGGGGTGCCTCACTCGTCGGGTCAGGGCCGCCGCGCCACGCGGGCGGGCGCCGGGGTCGGGATCCGGGGCCGAGCCTACCGGCGGCCCACGGCGGGGCCGAGTGCTCCCGACCGGGTCGGACGGGGCGGGCTCAGCGCAGCAGCGGGGCGAGGGTGTCCGCGCCGACCTTGACGATGAGCGCGGCCACCACCATGAGGTACACCACGCGGATGAAGCCGGTGCCGCGGGCGATCGCCATGCGGGCCCCCACGTAGCCGCCCACGAGGTTGGCCGCGCCGAGCAGCAGCCCCAGGCCCAGCACCGCGTGCCCCGAGGGCACGAAGTACGCGAGCGCGCCGAGGTTGGTCGCGAGGTTGACCACCTTCGCCTGTGCCGAGGCGTGCAGGAAGTCGAACTTGAGCAGCAGCACCAGCCCCAGGATGAGGAACGTGCCCGTGCCGGGGCCGAGGACGCCGTCGTAGAAGCCCACCGCCGCGCCGAGCGCCACGGCCCGGGCCAGCGCGGTGCTCCGCCGCGGTCCCACGCCGGCGACCTGTCCGAGGCCCGGGCGCACGGCCGTGAACACGGCGACGGCGATCAGCGCCACCAGGATCACGGGCCGGATCACGCCGGCCGGCAGATGCGCGGCGACCACGGCCCCGCCCAGGGCCGCCGCGAAGGCGACGGCGGCCATCGGCAGTGCCGTGGACAGGTCCTGCCGCAGGCGCCGCCGGTAGGTGAGCGCCGACGTCGCCGTGCCGAACACCGAGCCGAGCTTGTTGGTGGCCAGGGCCTGGATCGGGCTCAGCCCGGGCACGAGCAGCAGGGCCGGCAGCTGCAGGAGCCCGCCCCCGCCCACGACGGCGTCGATCCAGCCCGCCACGAAGCCCGCGGCGAGCACGAGGACGAGCAGCCCGGCGGTCAGCTCGACGGCGCCGAACCACTCAGCGCCCGTCGCGCACCTCCGCGAGCACCGCCGCGACGGCCCCGTCCACGGGCACGGGGCGCGCCTCGCCGGTGGCACGGTCCTTGAGCTCGAGCTCGCCGTCCGCCAGGCCGCGGCCGATCACCACGGTGGTGGGCACGCCGATGAGCTCGGCGTCCTTGAACTTCACGCCGGGGCTGACCTTCGGACGGTCGTCCACGAGCACGGTCACGCCCTCGGCCTCGAGGCCCGCGGCGAGGGTCTCGGCGGCGGCGAGGCCGTCCTCGCCCTTCGTGGCGACGACGACGTGCACGTCCGCCGGGGCCACCGCGCGCGGCCACGCCAGGCCCTTGTCGTCGTGGTAGCGCTCGGCGATCGCGGCGACGGCGCGCGTGATGCCGATGCCGTAGGAGCCCATGGTCACCACGACCTGCTTGCCGTGGACGTCGAGGACCTTCAGGTCGAGGGCCTCGGCGTACTTGCGGCCGAGCTGGAAGATATGGCCCATCTCCATGCCGCGGCGGGTGTGCAGCGGGCCGGAGCCGTCCGGGGCCTGGTCGCCCTCGCGCACCGCGGTGGCCTCGAGCACGCCGTCCCACATGAAGTCGCGGCCGGCCACGAGGCCGAACACGTGGCGCTGGTCCGCGTTCGCGCCGGTGATCCACGCGGTGCCGGGGGCGATGCGCGGGTCCACGAAGAAGGGTAGGCCCGAGACGGAGCCCTCCGCGCCGAGGACCGGGGTGCCCTCGACCGCGTCGGCCGCCGCGGGGCCGATGTAGCCCTTGACCAGGGCGGGGTGCGCGGCCAGGTCCGCGGCGGTCGCGGCCTCGAGCGTGGGCTCGCCGACCACGCCGAGCGCCGGGCCCACGGAGGCCTCGAGACGCTTGAGGTCCACCTCACGGTCGCCGGGCACGCCCACGACGAACGGGCGGCGCTCGCCGCCGTCCACCACCGCGGTGACCACGACGCACTTGAGCGTGTCCGCGGCGGTCCACGGCTCGCCCTCGCGCGGGGCCAGCCGGTTGGCGACGTCCACGAGCGCGGCGATGGTGGTGGAGACCGGGGTGTCCTTGACCTCGGCGGCGGGCAGGGCCGCCATGGCCGGCTCGTCCAGCGGGGCGGGGGCCACCGTGGTGACGGCCTCGACGTTGGCGCGGTAGCCGCCGTCGGACTCGACGAAGGTGTCCTCGCCCACCTCGGTGGGGTGCAGGAACTCCTCGGAGCGGGAGCCGCCCATCGCACCGGAGGTGGCCCGCACCGGCACGACCTCGAGGCCGAGGCGGTCGAAGATCCGCAGGTAGGCGGCCCGGTGGGCCTCGTACGCGGCGTCCAGGCCGGCGTCGTCCACCGTGAAGGAGTAGGAGTCCTTCATGATGAACTCGCGCCCGCGCAGCAGGCCGGCGCGCGGGCGGGCCTCGTCCCGGTACTTGGTCTGGATCTGGTACAGGTACGCGGGCAGGTCCTTGTACGAGGAGTACAGGTCCTTCACCAGGAGCGTGAACATCTCCTCGTGCGTGGGGGCCAGGAGGTAGTCGTTGCCCCGGCGGTCCTGCAGGCGGAACAGCCCGTCGCCATACTCGTCCCAGCGCCCCGTGGCCTCGTAGGGCTCCCGCGGCAGCAGCGCCGGGAAGTGCACCTCCTGGGCGCCGATCGCGTCCATCTCCTCGCGCACGATCCGCTCCACCTTGGCCAGCACCTTCAGGCCCAGCGGCAGCCACGAGTAGATGCCCGGGGCCGCGCGACGGATGTAGCCGGCACGGACGAGGAGCCTGTGGCTCGCCACCTCGGCCTCCGCCGGGTCGTCGCGCAGGGTGCGCAGGAACAGGGTGGACATGCGCAGGGGCATGACGGGGCCTCCTCGGACGGGCTCGCGCGGTCGGGGGCGGCGCGCGGGACGGGACGACGCCGACACGGGGTGCCCGGCGTCCTGACCGCCGATCCTATCGCCCGCGCAGGGTCCGCCGGGTCAGTACAGGACGGTCGCGAACGTGCCGCGCCGCTCGAACCCCACGCGCTCGTACGCGCGCAGCGCGGGGGTGTTGTACGCGTTGACGTAGAGGCTGACCACGGGCGCCTGGAGGCGCACGTAGTCCACGACGGCGGCCATCGCCGACGCCGCCAGCCCTCGGCCGCGCGCGGCGGGGGCCATCCACACGCCCTGGATCTGGGCGCACCGGGAGGAGAGCAGCCCGATGTCCGCCTTGAAGCGCAGCGGGCCGCCCGCGTCGCGCGGGCCCGGGTCGATGAAGACGCGCCCGGCGTGGATCAGCCGCTCGACGCGGTCCCGGTACTGGGCCGCGCCGCCGGTGAACGGGGAGAAGCCGAGCTCCTCCTCGAACATCGCCGCGCTGGCCGGCAGGACGCGCGCGAAGTCGCGTGGCTGCGCCTGCACCACGGACGGGTTCGGGTCGATCCCCCCGGCCGTGCCCAGCACGAGCAGCGGCTGGTCGGGGCGCACGGACCGGGACCGGTGGCCCGCGGCGGCGAGGGCCTGACCGGCGGCCAGCACGGGACCGGCCGGGCCGTAGATCGACCCGTACCGGCGGCGCAGCGCGGCGGCCGCCGCGCCGAGCGCCTCCGCGTCGCCCGGCGCCCAGCCCGCGTCCGGGGCCTCGGACGCGGCGACCGGCACCACGTTCGAGCCGATCCAGACGGCCGCGCGCAGCCCCCCGGCGCCCGGGGCGTCGTCGTCGATCCCGAGGAACAGGGTGCCCGCCGCTCCCCCGCGCGGGCCGGCCAGGCGGCCCGCCTCGAGCAGGGAGTCCACGAACACGTTGGACACGGGGGCACGGGCGGACAGGGCCGCGAGCGCGGCGGTGTCCGCGTCGGTCAGCAGGCGGACGCGGTCAGCCGTGGCGGCCCGGACCTCCCGGTCAGTGGACGGAGACCACCGGGGCACCGGCGGCAGCCTGGTCACCGCCGTCCTCCCCCAGGTCCATCTCGCCGGCGATCCGGTTGGCCTCCTCGATGAGGGTCTCCACGATCTGGTCCTCGGGCACGGTGCGGATGACCTCGCCCTTGACGAAGATCTGGCCCTTGCCGTTGCCGGAGGCGACGCCGAGGTCGGCTTCGCGGGCCTCGCCCGGCCCGTTGACGACGCAGCCCATGACGGCCACCCGCAGCGGGACCTCGAGGTCCTGGAGGCCCTCGGTGACCTGCTCGGCCAGCGTGTACACGTCCACCTGGGCGCGGCCGCACGAGGGGCAGGAGACGATCTCGAGCTTGCGCTCACGCAGGTTCAGGGACTGCAGGATCTGCAGGCCCACCTTGACCTCCTCGACCGGCGGCGCGGAGAGGGAGACGCGGATGGTGTCGCCGATGCCCTGGCCGAGTAGGTAGCCGAAGGCGGTGGCGGACTTGATGGTGCCCTGGAAGGCCGGGCCGGCCTCGGTGACCCCGAGGTGCAGCGGCCAGTCACCCTGCTCGGCGAGCAGCTCGTAGGCGCGGGCCATGATCACCGGGTCGTTGTGCTTGACGGAGATCTTGAAGTCCTTGAAGCCGTGCTCCTCGAAGAGGGAGGCCTCCCAGACGGCGGACTCGACGAGGGCCTCCGGGGTGGCCTTGCCGTACTTCTGCAGCAGGCGCGGGTCCAGGGAGCCGGCGTTGACGCCGATGCGGAGGGAGGTGCCGTGGTCCGAGGCGGCCTGCGCGATCTCCTTGACCTTGTCGTCGAACTTCTTGATGTTGCCCGGGTTCACGCGCACGGCGCCGCAGCCGGCCTCGATCGCCGCGAACACGTACTTCGGCTGGAAGTGGATGTCCGCGATCACGGGGATGGTGGACTGCTGGGCGATGACCTTGAGGGCCTCGGCGTCCTTGTCCGTGGGGCAGGCCACGCGGACGATGTCGCAGCCGGCGGCCGTGAGCTCGGCGATCTGCTGCAGGGTCGCACCGATGTCGTGCGTCTTGGTGGTGGTCATCGACTGCACCGAGACGGGGTGCTGCGAGCCGACGCCCACCGAGCCCACCCGGATCTGCCGGGTGGTGCGGCGCGGGGCCAGCACGGGCGGCGGGGCGGACGGCATTCCAAGGCTGACGGGCACGGGGGCGCTCCTCATGGGTTCTCGGGGTCGACGGCGCGGGGCCGCCGGGTTCTCCGGTCCATCCTAGGCGCGCGGGCGCCCCGGGGCGCGGGGCGACCGCCCACGGCGAACGGGCCGGGCTCAGAACAGCCGGACCGGCTCCACGATGTCCGCCACGATCAGGAGGACGCCCATGAGCAGCATCGCCCCACCCACCGCGTAGGTCAGCGGCAGCATGCGGGCCAGGTCGAACGGCCCCGGGTCGGGGCGGCCCGTGATCCGGGCCCAGCCGCGGCGCACCGCCTCCCACAGGGCGCCGGCCACGTGGCCGCCGTCGAGCGGGAGCAGCGGGATGAGGTTGAACACCATGAGCGCCACGTTCACGCCCGCGAGCAGGGACAGCAGCAGGGCGGCCTTGTCCGTCAGCGTGGCCTCCTCGAGGGCCGCCGCCTCCCCGGCGATCCGGCCGACCCCCACCACAGACATCGGGCCGTCCGGGTCGCGCTCGGCCGGGGTCACCACGGCGACGGCGGTGTCCCACAGCCGCTGCGGCAGCACGAGGACGACGTCGACGACGCCCCGCACCTGCTGGGCCACGAGCGGGCCGGCGTCGAGCGGGGTGCCGCGGACCGTCTCGAGCTGCGCGCCCATGCCGATGAACCCGACCTCGTGGGTCGCGACGGTCCCGTCCGGGGCCCGCTCGGGCCGGCCCAGCGCGTCCGTCACGGGCCGTTCCGTCAGGCGCGGGGTCAGGGTGGCGCTCATCCGCTCGCCGTCGCGCTCCCACTCGATCCGGGTGGGCTGTCCGGCGCGGTCCCGGATCGCGGCGGAGAGGGCATCCCAGTCGGAGACCGGCCGCCCGTCGAAGGCGAGCACGGTGTCCCCGGGGCGCAGTCCCGCCTCGTGGGCGGGCCCGGCGGGATCGCCCGGGCGGCAGTCCTCGGTCCCGCCCGAGGCGGCGCGAGCCTGCTGCTCCTGCGTCGTGACCACGCACCGGTAGACCTCGGCGACGGTGGTGCTCGGCTGCGAGGTGCCCACCGTCGTGACCAGCAGGGCGGTGACGCCCAGCGCGATGAGCAGGTTCATGAACGGCCCGCCGAGCATGATCACCACGCGCTTCCACACCGGCAGGGCGAGGAAGCGGCGGTGCTCGTCGCCGGGGCGGACCTCCTCGGCGGCCTGGGCTCGCGCGTCGTCGGCCATGCGGCCCAGCTGCTGGACGAAGCCCGTGGACGCCGTGCGGGGCGTCTGCCCGGGCCGCGGCGGGGGCAGCATCCCGATCATCGCGACGTAGCCGCCCAGCGGGACGGCCTTGAACCCGTACTCCGTCTCGCCGCGGCGCCACGAGACGAGCGTCGGGCCGAAGCCGATCATGTACTGCGTGACGCGCACGCCGAAGAGCTTGGCCGGGACGAGGTGGCCGACCTCGTGCAGGGCGATCGAGACCGCCAGGCCCAGTGCGACCGCGAGGACGCCCGCGACGTACCAGAGGATCTCCACGACGGTCACCAGCGGGCCCGCGCCGCACGGCGCGCCCAGGCCTCGGCGGCGAGCACGGCGTCCACGGTGAGCGCGGCGGGCGCGGGGTCGTGGCCGGCCGCGGCGAGCACGTGCTCGGGGGCGTAGTCGGCGACGACGGCGCGGACCGTGTCCACGATCCCGTCGAAGGGCAGGGCGCCGGCGTGGAAGGCGTCCACCGCCTCCTCGTTGGCGGCGTTGAACACGGCCATGTGGGTGGGCGAGGCGGCCGCCGCCTCCTTCGCGGCCCGCACGGCGGGGAAGGCCTCCTCGTCGAGGGGTTCGAAGGTCCAGGTGGCCGCCCGCGTCCAGTCGCAGGCCGGGGCCGCGCCCGGGAGCCGGCGCGGCCAGCACAGCCCGAGGGCGATGGGCAGGCGCATGTCCGGCGGGGAGGCCTGGGCGAGCGTGGACCCGTCGACGAACTCGACCATCGAGTGCACCACGGACTGCGGGTGGACCACGACGTCGATCCGGTCCAGGGGCACGTCGAACAGCAGGTGGGCCTCGATCACCTCGAGGGCCTTGTTCACGAGGGAGGCGGAGTTGGTGGTGACGACGCGGCCCATGTCCCACGTGGGGTGGGCGAGGGCCTGGGCGGGCGTGACGGCGTGCAGGGCGGCGCGGTCCAGGCCGCGGAACGGCCCGCCCGAGGCCGTGAGCACGAGGCGGCGGACCTCGTCCGCCGTGCCCCCGCGCAGCGCCTGCGCGAGCGCGGAGTGCTCGGAGTCCACCGGCACGAGCTGGCCCGGCGCCGCGGCCGCCTTCACGAGGGCCCCGCCGACGATGAGCGACTCCTTGTTGGCCAGGGCCAGGCGGTGGCCGGCGTGCAGCGCGGCGAGGGTGGGCCGCAGGCCGATCGAGCCCGTGATCCCGTTGAGCACGGTGTCGGCGCCGGGCCACGCCGCGATCTGCTCGGCGGCGCGTGGCCCGGTGAACAGCACGGGTCGGGGGGCCGGGCGCCCGAGGCGGGCGGCGGCGTCGGCGAGGGCGGCGCGCAGCTCCTCCTCCCCCGCCGCGGCGGAGCCCACCGCCTCGACCTCGAAGCGCACGGCCTGCTCGGCCAGCAGGGTCGTGTTCGCCCCGCCCGCGAGCGCGACGGCCCGGAGCCGGGCGGGGTCCTGGGCGATCACGTCGAGGCCCTGGGTGCCGATCGAGCCCGTGGAGCCGATCAGGGCGACGGCGCGCGGGGCGCCGTCGTCGTCCGCCGGGGCGGGGGCGGGCAGCGTGTAGTCGGTGAGGGATCCGTGCGTCACCCCGCCATGATGCCAGCCGGGCCTGGACACGGACGGGGGGCCGACCGGACGGACGCCGCGCCGCGACATCCCGCCCCGCCGACCCCCGTGGGACCGGGTCAGCCGCGGATCAGTGCTGCACCGGCTTCTCGGCGCCGATGCCGGTGAGGGAGCGGACCTCCATCTCGGCCTGCTTGTCGGGGTCCTCGGCGCGCGACGAGGTCACCGAGCCGAGCCAGCCGAGGAAGAAGGCCAGCGGGATGGAGACGATGCCCGGGTTCTTCAGCGGGAACACCGCGAAGTCCGCGCCCGGGATCATCGAGGTCGGCGTCCCGGACATCACCGGGGACAGGACGATCAGGATGATCGCGGAGAGCAGTCCGCCGTACATCGACCACACCGCGCCGCGGGTGGTGAAGCGCCGCCAGAACAGGGAGTAGAGGATGGTCGGCAGGTTCGCCGAGGCCGCCACCGCGAAGGCGAGCGCCACGAGGAACGCCACGTTCTGGCCCTGGGCGGCGATGCCGCCGACGATCGCCAGGACGCCGATCACCACCACGGTGATCTTGCCGATCCGCACCTCCTCCTGCGGGGTGAGCGGGTGCTTGGCGATCACGGAGCCGTACACGTCGTGGGCGAAGGACGCCGCCGCCGTGATGGCCAGGCCCGCGACCACCGCGAGGATGGTGGCGAACGCGACCGCCGAGATCAGGCCCAGCAGGATGGAGCCGCCGAGCTCGAACGCCAGCAGCGGGGCCGCGGAGTTCTGCCCGCCGGGCGCGGCCGTGATGCGCTCGGGGCCGATCAGCGCGCCGGCACCGTAGCCCAGCACGAGGGTGAACAGGTAGAACGCGCCGATGAGGACGATGGCCCACACCACGGACTTGCGCGCCTCCTTGGCGGTGGGCACCGTGTAGAACCGCATGAGCACGTGCGGCAGGCCGGCGGTGCCGAGCACGAGCGCGATGCCCAGGGACACGAAGTCGAGGCGGGTCAGGGCGCTGGCGCCGTACTGCAGGCCCGGCTCGAGGATCGCCTCGCCCTTCGGGTTCATCTCGACGGCGGCCCCCAGCAGGGCGTTGAAGTCGAAGCCGAACAGGGCCAGCGACCACACGGTCATGATCCCCGCGCCGGCGATCAGCAGGATCGCCTTGATGATCTGCACGTAGGTGGTGCCCTTCATGCCGCCGATCAGCACGTAGACGATCATCAGCACGCCCACGATCACGATCACGAGGGCCTGGCCGGCCCGGTCGTTGATGTTCAGCAGCAGGGACACCAGGCCGCCGGCGCCGGCCATCTGGGCCAGGAGGTAGAAGAGGCAGACGGCCATGGTGCCGAAGGCGGCGGCGATGCGCACGGGACGCTGCTGCAGGCGGAAGGACAGCACGTCCGCCATGGTGAACTTGCCGGTGTTGCGCAGCAGCTCGGCCACCAGCAGCAGGGCCACGAGCCACGCCACGAGGAAGCCGATCGAGTAGAGGAAGCCGTCGTAGCCGTAGAGGGCGATCGCGCCCACGATGCCCAGGAACGAGGCCGCGGAGAGGTAGTCACCCGCGATGGCCGTGCCGTTCTGGGTGCCGGAGAAGCCGCGGCCGCCGGCGTAGTAGTCGGCCGAGGACGCGTTCGTCTTGGACGCGCGGATCACGATCACGAGGGTGACCACCACGAAGGCGACGAAGATGCCGATGTTCACGGCGGGGTTGCCGACCGTCTGCGGGGCGGCCTGGAGCAGGGGGGTGAGCGCGCTCATCGCGTGGCCTCGGGGTTCTCGTGGGCGCCGGCGGCCTCGCGCTCGAGGCGCTCACGCAGCGCGGTGGCGCGGGGGTCCAGGGTCCGGTTGGAGAAACGGACGTAGGCGAAGGTGATCAGGAACGTGGTGACGAACTGGAGCAGGCCGAGGATCAGGCCGAGGGTGATGTTGCCGCCGAGGCGGATCGCCATGAACTCGGGGAAGAACGCGCCGACGATCACGAACACCAGGTACCAGACGAAGAACGCCACGGTCATGGGGAAGGCGAAGGATCGGTGGGTGCGCCGGAGCTCGATGAACTCCTCGGACTGCTGCGCGGCGCGGAACTGCGCGGCCGTGGGGACCGGCGCCGTGGGCTCGCTGGATGACATGGGCCCTCCGGGGGTGCGTAGGACGGATCAGTGTGAGACAGATCACTGTGATGACAACCACACTCTGGCGGGCGGAGGGGTGCGCCGTCAAGCGCGCCCCGGGGCCGTGCGCCCGTGTGACAGCCCCGGGGCGCAGCCGTGCGGACGCGGACGCGCCCCGACGGCACGGGGCCGCCGGGGCGTGGAGCCGCCCAGGAGCCGGTCAGGCGCTGCCCGGCCGGGGCGTGTCCGCGCGGCGCAGGAGCGCGCGAGCCTGGGCGAGGACCACCTCGTCGACCATCGCCCCGTCCAGTTCGAAGGCCCCGTGCCGCCCCTCGGCCGCGGCGAGGACGCGCCGGGCGCGCTCGACGGCCTCCGGGGCGGGCGTGTAGGCGGAGCGCACGACGGGCACCTGGCGCGGGTGCAGGCACACGGTCGCGGTGCAGCCCAGGGCGACGGCGTCCTCGGCCTCGGCGGCCAGCCCGGCCTCGTCGACGAGGTCCAGATGGACGGCGTCCCACGCGGCCACCCCGTGCGCGGCCGCCGCCAGCAGCACCGTCGCGCGGGCGTGCTGGACCACGGAGCGGTAGGCGCCCCCGGGGGTGCGGGAGGAGCTGCCGCCCATCGACGCCACGAGGTCCTCGGCGCCCCACATCAGCGCACCCACGTGCGGGTGGGCGGCCAGTTCGGCGGCGGCGAGGATCCCGGCCGCGGTCTCGCACAGGGCGACGACGCGGGTCTGCGGTCCGAGGGCGGCGACGACCCCGTCCACCTGCGCGGCGGACTCGGCCTTGGCGAGCATGAGCGTGCGCCAGCCCGTCCCGGCGAGCATGGCCAGGTCGGCGTCGTGGTCCGCGGTGCCCGCGGGGTTCACGCGGACCACCACGCGGTCCCCGTCCAGCGGGCCGCCGTCGACCCCGCAGGCCCGCCCCGCCCAGGCCGCCGCGACGGCGTCGCGCGCGGCGGGCCGGGCCTCCGGGGTGACGGCGTCCTCGAGGTCGAGGATCACCGCGTCCGCGCGCTCGAGCGCCGTGGCGTACCGCTCGGGGCGGTCCGCCGGGGTGAACATGACGGCCGGTCCGAGGGTCAGCGCGCTCATGCCCGCTCCCCCGTGCCTGCGGCGTCGGCGGCCTTCGCCTTGGCCTCCGCGTGTGCCCGCGCGGTCCACATCAGGCAGGTGCGCTGGGCGCGGACGACGACGTCGCCGTGCTGGTTCTCCCCCGTCATCGCGAACGTGACGATCCGCTGCCCCGGCCGCGAGGAGGACTCGCGGATCGCGGTGACCTCGGAGCGCCCGTAGAGCGTGTCCCCGTGGAAGACCGGCTTCGGGAACGCGATCTCCCCCAGGCCGAGCTGGGCCACGAGCGTGCCCTGCGTGGTCTGCCCGACGGCGAGGCCCACCAGGGTGGACAGCGTCAGCATCGAGTTGACCAGTGGCCGGCCGAACGGCTGGGCCGCCGCGTACGCGTGGTCCAGGTGCAGGGCCTGCGGGTTCATGGTGAGGGTGGTGAACAGGACGTTGTCCGCCTCGGTGAGCGTGCGGCCGGGCCGGTGCAGGTAGACCTGACCGACCGCCAGCTCGTCCGCGTAGCGGCCCCGCTGCTCGATCTCGACGCGCTCCGTCACGTCAGAGGCCCAGCTCGCGGGCGATCAGCATGAGCTGCACCTCGGTGGTGCCCTCGCCGACCTCGAGGATCTTGGAGTCGCGGTAGTGACGGGCCACGAGGGTCTCGTTCATGAAGCCGTAGCCGCCGAACACCTGGGTGGCGTCCCGGGCGTTGTCCATGGCGGCCTCGCCGGCAATCAGCTTGGCCATGGCGGCCTCGGTCTTGAACGGCTTGCCGGCCAGCATCTTCTGGGCGGCCTCGTAGTAGGCCAGGCGGGCGGCGTGCGCGCGGGCCTGCATGCGGGCGATCTTGAAGGACACGGCCTGGAACTGCCCGATCTTCTGGCCGAACGAGGTCCGCTGCTTGGCGTAGGCGACCGACTCGTCCACGCAGCCCTGGGCCGCTCCGGTGGCCAGGGCCGCGATGGCGATGCGGCCCTCGTCCAGGATCTCGAGGAAGTGGGCGAAGCCGCGGCCGCGGGCGCCCAGCAGGTTCTCCTCCGGCACGCGCGCGTCCGTGAAGTGCAGGGCGTGGGTGTCCGAGGAGTTCCAGCCGACCTTGTCGTAGGCCTTGGCCACGGAGAAGCCCTCGGTGCCGGCGGGCACGAGGATCGTGGAGATCTCCTTGGCGGGGCGGCCGTCGTGGCCGGTCCTGCCCTCCACCGTGCCGGTCACGGCGGTGACGGTGACGAGCGAGGTGATGTCCGTGCCGGAGTTGGTGATGAACTCCTTGGCGCCGTTGATGCGCCACTGTCCGTCCTCGAGCGCGGCGGTGGTCTGGGTGCCGGCGGCGTCGGAGCCCGCGCCCGGCTCGGTGAGGCCGAAGCCGGCCAGGTGCGTGCCGGCCACGAGGTCCGGCAGCCAGCGCTGCTTCTGCTCCTCGGTGCCGAACTTCAGCAGCGGCATGGCGCCCAGGGAGACGCCGGCCTCGAGGGTGATGGCCACGGACTGGTTGACGCGGCCGAGCTGCTCGAGGGCCAGGGCCAGGGCGAAGTAGTCGCCGCCCATGCCGCCGTACTCCTCGGGGAACGGGAGGCCGAACAGGCCCATCTCGCCCATCTGGGCCACGATCTCGTACGGGAACTCGTGCTGGGCGTCCAGCTCGGCGGAGACCGGGGCCACGACCTCGTCGGCGAACTCGCGGACGGTGTCGGAGAGGACCTGGTAGTCCTCCTCGAGGGCGGGCAGGGTGCGGTGCTTGGTGCTCATGGTCCTCTCCTGTTCTCAGACGTTCTCTGTGGGTGCTGCGTGCTCGGTGGGCTCGACGACGGCGATCAACGCCTGCGCGGCCACGGCGTCGCCCTCGGCGACGTGGACGGTCACGACGCCGGCGACGGCGGCCGTGACGGGGTGCTCCATCTTCATGGCCTCGACCACCGCCAGCTCCTGGCCCGCGGCCACGGTGTCGCCGGTGGCCACGGACACGGCGACGACGGTGCCCGGCATGGGCGTGCGTGCCTCGGGCGACGCTGCGCCGGCCGGGGCACGGCGCGCGGCCGCGGCCGCGCGGGCAGCCTCGACCACCTCGGCCCGGGTGAGGCGGCGGACCTGCCACGCGGCGCCGTCGCGGTGCAGCCACGCTGAGCGTGGGTCCCGCGGGTCACCGGCCAGGAGGTTGACGCCCGCCAGGGCTCCGGCGTCCTCGTCCACCTCGGCGTCGGCGGCGGGGGCGGTGAGGATGCGGTCCTCGTCCCCGACCCGCACGCGCATCCCGGGCTGCGGGGCGCCCGCGCCGCGCCAGCCGTCCGCCCGGGCCCACGCGGTGCCGGCCGCGCGCTGCTCGGCGGCGGCCGCGTCCTCGGACACGTCGGCCAGGGCCTCGGCCGCGAGGGCGGCGAGGTCCTCGGGCAGCGCGGGGGCGGTCCACGCCTCGAGGCCGTCGATCAGCTCGGTGGTGAGCCGGCCGGCCCGCACATCCGTGCGGGCCGCGAGCTCGCGCAGCCAGCCCAGGTTGGAGCGGACGCCGAACAGCACGGTGTCCGCGAGCGCGGCGTCGAGCCGGTCGAGGGCCTCGGCGCGGTCGGCGCCGCGGGTGATGAGCTTGGCGATCATCGGGTCGTAGAAGCCGGTGATCTCGGGCTGAGCGCCGTCGACGTCCACGGGGTCCACGGCGCCGACGGCGGTGGCGGGCCGCGCCTGCGGCCCGGAGCCGAACGCGCGCTCCTCGGACGGCCGGGAGGGCAGCAGGAGGGTGTCGACGCGGACGCCCTCACCGGCGGGCTCGCGCCAGCGCAGCACGGGCCCGGTGGAGGGCAGGAAGCCGTTCGCGGGGTCCTCCGCGTAGACGCGGGCCTCGACGGCGGCGCCGTCGAGGGTCACGTCCTCCTGGGCGAAGCCGAGCGGCTCCCCCGCGGCGATGCGCAGCTGCAGCTCCACGAAGTCCAGGCGCTGCCCGCGCACCCGGACGACCTCCTCGGAGACCGGGTGCTCCACCTGCAGGCGGGTGTTCATCTCCATGAAGAAGAACTCGTCCGGGTTCTCGTCCGAGACGAGGAACTCGACGGTGCCGGCACCGCGGTAGCCCACGGACACGGCCGCGTCCACGGCGGCCCGGCCCAGGCGCTCGCGGAGCTCGGCCCCGTGCGCCAGCCCGGTCAGCAGGGGCGCGGGGGCCTCCTCGATCACCTTCTGGTGGCGGCGCTGCAGGGAGCACTCGCGCTCACCCAGGTGCACGGTGGCGCCGTGGGCGTCCGCGAACACCTGCACCTCGATGTGCCGGGGCGCGGTGATGAGCCGCTCGAGCAGCAGCGTGTCGTCGCCGAACGCCGAGCGCGCCGTGCGCCGGGCCGAGGCGAGGGCGCCGGGCAGCTCCTCGGCGGCGCGCACGGCCACCATGCCCTTGCCGCCGCCGCCCGCGGAGGGCTTGATCAGCAGCGGGAAGCCGACGCGCTCGGCCTCGGCCGTGATCTGCTCGTCGGTGAGCGTGGGGTCCTGGATGCCGGGCACCACCGGCACGTCGTACGCGGCCACGGTCTCCTTCGCGCGGATCTTGTCCGCCATCGCGTCGAGCGAACCCACGGGAGGGCCCACGAACACGATGCCTGCCGCGTCCAGTGCGCGGGCGAAGTCGGCGTTCTCGGACAGGAAGCCGTAGCCGGGGTGCACGGCCTGCGCGCCGGTGCGGCGCGCGGCGTCGACGACGGCGTCGATGTCCAGGTACGACTCGCGAGCCGGGGCCGGGCCGAGGCGGACCGCCGTGTCCGCCTCGCGGACGTGCCGCGCGTCGGCGTCGGCGTCGGAGTACACGGCCACCGAGCGGATGCCGAGGCGGCGAAGGGTGCGGATGACGCGCACGGCGATCTCGCCGCGGTTGGCCACCAGCACGGTCTCGAACAGGGGCGTCCCCTGGGCGTGGTTCTCGGTCACGGGTGCCTCACATGCGGAACAGGCCGAACCGGGAGTCCGGCAACGGGGAACGGGAGATGACGTCGAGGGCCAGGGAGAGCACCCGGCGGGTCTGGCCGGGGGTGATCACACCGTCGTCCCAGAGGCGGGCGGTGGAGTACAGGGGGCTGCCCTGGTCCTCGTACTGCCGGCGGACCGGCGCCTGGAAGGCCTCGACCTCCTCGGGGGACATCGGCTCCTCCCCCGCGGCGTTCCGCTGGTCCTGCTTGATCTGCGTGAGCACGGAGGAGGCCTGCGGGCCGCCCATCACGGAGATGCGCGCGTTCGGCCACATCCACAGGAAGCGGGGTGAGTAGGCGCGGCCGCACATCGCGTAGTTGCCGGCGCCGAACGAGCCGCCGATCACCACGGTCAGCTTGGGCACGCGGGCGGTGGCGACGGCGGTGACCATCTTGGCGCCGTCGCGCGCGATGCCGCCGGCCTCCGCGTCCCGGCCCACCATGAAGCCGGAGATGTTCTGCAGGAACAGCAGCGGGATGCCGCGCTGGTCGCACAGTTCGATGAAGTGCGCGCCCTTGCGGGCGGAGTCTCCGAACAGGATGCCGTTGTTGGCGAGGACGCCCACGGGGTGGCCGTCGATCCGTGCGAACGCGGTGACCAGGGTGGTGCCGTGGAGGGGCTTGAACTCGTGGACGGAGCCGCCGTCCACGAGGCGGTCGATCACCTCGCGCACGTCGTAGGGGGTGTTCACGTCCACGGGCACGACGCGGGTCAGTTCGGCCGGGTCCTTGGCGGGCTCCGCGGCGGGGACGACCTCCCAGGCCGGCGCCTCGGCCGGGGGCAGGGTGGCCACGATGTCCCGGAGGATCTGCATGGCGTGCAGGTCGTCGTCCGCCAGGTGGTCCGCGACGCCGGAGCGCTCGGCGTGCAGCCGGCCGCCGCCGAGGTCCTCGGGCGAGACGTCCTCCCCGATCGCGGCCTTCACGAGCGGGGGGCCGCCGAGGAAGATGGTGCCCTGCTCGCGCACGATCACGGTCTCGTCCGACATGGCCGGCACGTACGCGCCGCCCGCCGTGGAGGAGCCGCACACCGCGGCCAGCTGCGGGATGCGCAGCGAGGAGAGCAGCGCCTGGTTCCGGAAGATGCGGCCGAAGTGCTCGCGGTCCGGGAAGACCTCGTCCTGGCGGGGCAGGAACGCGCCGCCGGAGTCCACGAGGTAGATGCACGGCAGATGGTTCTCCAGGGCGATCTCCTGGGCCCGCAGGTGTTTCTTCACCGTCATGGGGTAGTAGGTGCCGCCCTTCACGGTGGCGTCGTTGCCGACCACCATCACGAGGCGGCCGTGGACCAGGCCGATGCCCGCCACGACGCCGGCGGCGGGGCTGTCCCCGTCGTACAGGCCGTGCGCGGCCAGCGCGCCGACCTCGAGGAAGGGCGAGCCCTCGTCGAGCAGCGCGTCGATGCGGTCCCGCACCAGCAGCTTGCCGCGGCCGGTGTGGCGCTCGCGCGAGCGTTCGGGCCCGCCGAGCGACGTGCGGGCGACGAGGTCGGCGAGCTCCTGCTCGAGCCGGGCGTGGCCGGCCGCGTTGCGCTCGGCCACGGTGGGCGCGGACTGCGCGGGCGGGGCCGGGGTGCTGGCGGTCATGAGACCCCCTTCAGTGAATGACGACTAACTGAACCGAACCTCAGTGTAGTGACGATCGTCACTGACGTCGACCGGGCGCCCGACGCGCCTCGTCCCGCCCTACAGTGGACCCCATGCCCGCCGCCGACCCCGCGTCGCCCGCCAC
>NZ_VIGS01000112.1:0-643 GCF_006704135.1 Micrococcus sp. R8502A1 | reverse complement strand
TAGGGCGTGTCTGAGAATAGATGCACGAGTCAGCTGAGACCCTGGGGACATGTCCCGGTTCCAGATGCTCTCCGACGCCCAATGGGAGTTGATCGCCCCGATGCTCCCGACCCGGACCGGCCGCGCCGGCAGGCCGTTCGCCGACGCCCGCACCATGGTGGAGGCGATCATCTACCGATACAGGTGCGGGATTGCATGGAGGGATCTGCCCGAGGTCTACGGGCCCTGGCAGACCGTGTGGACCTGGCATCGGCGCTTGGCCGAAAAAGGCACCTGGGATGCGGTGCTGGCGAGGCTGACCGCCGCCGCTGACGCCGAAGGCCTGATCGATTGGTCGGTCTCGGTGGACTCCACGATCGCCCGCGCCCACCAGCACGCGACGAACATCACCCGCCACACAGGGGGATGGATCGAACTACAAGAATCCGCGTGAGGAGCCGGCCGATCACGGCATCGGGCGCTCCCGTGGCGGGCTGAGCACGAAGATCCATCAGCTCGTCGATGGGACCGGGCTGCCGCTGGTCAGCCTGATCACCCCCGGCCAGGCAGGGGACTCCCCGATGCTGCTTCCTCTTCTGGAGCAGCTGCGCGTGACCCGGCCAGTAGGGCGGCCCCGGACCCGCCCCGAGGCCGTGCTGGGCGA
>NZ_VIGS01000111.1:0-645 GCF_006704135.1 Micrococcus sp. R8502A1 | reverse complement strand
GGGCGGGGGAGGGCTTGCGGGGCGCGGCCGCCGGCAGGTCCTCGACCAGTCGGTCCGGCGCCGCGGCCGAGGCTCCCGGGCCGTGGGCGGTGGCGGGCGAGGCGCCGTCGTCGTGGGGGGCCGGGGCAGTGAGCGAGCCGTCGTCCAGGCGGGTGACCACGCGCAGGTCCCCGGCGCGCACGTCCGCGTCCGGGTGGAAGGCGACCCGGACCGTGCCGGGCAGCGCATAGCCCTGGGAGTCGGCGTGGCGGATGACCTCATCGCACAGCTCGCTGGCGAGGGTGGACCCCCACGAGCGGGCGCGCTCGAAGTCGGCGGGGGAGAAGTGGACCACGTAGCTGTTGGGCGCGACCGTGTGGCCCTCCGACAGGGCGAGAGACTCGTCGTCCATCGCCTGCCGCAGGGCCGAGGCGATCTCCACCGGCTTGACCGCCCGCGGACCGCCGGCCGAGAAGGCCGAGCGCACGACCCGCTCGAGGCCGCGTTCGAGGTTGTCCAGAAGTCCCACGACGGGGCCCCTTTCCACAGTTGTCCGTCCCGATACTACGGGCCGGGCTGGGAGACCGCCGAGAACAGCGGGATCCTGCCGGGTGGAACGCGGGTGGGAGAGGTGCCGGAGGGGGCGAGCTGCCGGCGTGGCGGGGA
>NZ_VIGS01000012.1:0-51740 GCF_006704135.1 Micrococcus sp. R8502A1 | reverse complement strand
GGTGGTCTCGCTCGGGGGCCGGCACCACCGGATCCGCCCATACACCCCGCGCCATAACGGGAAGGTCGAACGGTACAACCGGCTGATGGTCGATGAGGTCCTCTACGCCCGCCCGTATACCTCAGAGCAAGCTCGGCGTGAGGCGCTGGCCGTGTGGGTGAACCACTACAACTACCATCGGCCTCATACCTCCTGCGGGGACGCCCCTCCGGCCTCGTTGGCCCCGGCCCGAGTCAACAACGTCATGACCTCTTACAGTTAGCGTGGTCGTGTGGTCTCCCCGCCTGCCCCCAGCGAGCTCGAGCTGGCCCACCGCGCCCTGCAGCACCTCCGCCCCGGCCTCGACCCCGCCCTCGCCCGCCGGCTCCGCACAGCCGACTGGGCCGCGGCGTCCGTGGAGGAGGGCGGGCAGTTCCACCGCGTGCTCGTCCTCGACGACGCGGCCGTCCTGCGCATGACTCGCCTGCGGGAGGCCGGTGCCCCCATCGAGACCACCTGGGATCCCGCGGACTCCCCCGCCGCGCTCCTGCCGCGCCGCATGGCCCTCGTCGCCGCGCTGGCCCGCGCCGGGCTCCCGTTCGTGGTTCCGGAGCCGCTGTCCGAGGTGGTCACCGTCCACGACGGCGCCGGGCACCCCCTCATCGCGTCCGTCCTGCAGCGCTTCGTGCCGGGCGGGCCGCATCCGCCGCACGAGGGCGACCCTGCCGTGCTGCGCGGGATCGTGGACGCCTTGGACACGGTGGACGTGGCGTCGCCGGAGGTCGCGCCGCACCTCGGCCCGGCGTTCGCGTTCCGCGGCCCGTGGACGCCCGCGCGGATCGCGCGGGTCGGCCGACTGCCGGAGGTGCTGGAGCCGGAGCATGCGGGCCGGCTCAGGGAGCGGCTGCCGGTGGGTGATTTCGCGGGCGTCGTCGAGCGCGTGGCCGGGGCCGTGACCGCGTGGGCCGCGGCTCCCCCGGACGGTCCGGCCCTCGTGCACGGCGACCTCGCGGGGCACAACATGCACTGGCTTCCGGAGCCGGCCCCCACCGCCGAGGCCCCGGCCGCGGTGCGCTGGCGCCTCGCCGCGGTCCTGGACTGGGACCTCGCGCACGCCGGTGACGCCGCCCGCAACGTGGCCTACCTGGGCATCTGGCACGGCGAAGAGCGCATCGAGGAGATCGCCCGGACGCCGGACGAGGCCCGTCGTGCCCGGGTGTGGCTCGCTGCCGCCGCCCTCGACTCCCTCGACGACGCGCGCGCCCGCCACGAACTCACCGGTCGCGCGCCCCGCTGGGGGCGGCTGCTGCGCCGGGTGGCGCCGCGGATCGCCCGGGCGGCGGCTCTGGAGTCCTGATCCGCCCCACCCGCCACTCCGCTCCTGTGGCCACCCGTCACGAGATGGCGACAGCGGTAGGGCGCCCCGTGTGGCACCCGATGCCGACCAGCCGGTCGGTTGACCCTGGAGACCTCAGGGGCAGGCGTTGTACGTCAGCGACAGGTTCGAGATGAAGATCTTCTGGTCGCCGTCGATGCGAGGATCGGAGGCCTTCGTCTGGTTCCAGTAGTGGATCTGGAAGGAGGTGACCTCGCCGGCGAATCGCACGGTGCCGTTGCCGTTGGTCCCACTGTCCGGCACTGAATTGTCATACGAGAACGGACGCCAAGGATCCGCGAGAGTGCCGGACCCGTTGAGACCGGTCCGGGTCGAGTTGGCCTTGGTCGTGGTGAAGGGCGAGGCACTGCTGACGGCGACGCCGTCGGTGAAATCGCTGGACGCCGAATCGATGTCCGTGATAGTGAAGGTGAGATTCGTCACCGGACGATCGAAGGTGAACGTGGTGATCGTCTTGTTCGCGTCATTGCGCTCATCCGACTTGGCCGCGTTGTCCACGGGTGCCTGGTGCAGCACCAGCGGGTTGGTCTGTCCTCCGACGGTGCCGGACCGTACCGCGAGATTCTCATTCTCCGACCCATCCTGGCGGCCGAACCGAATGTTGGATCCCTTGTAGGTGTTCGCGATGGTCAGCGTGAGGGGCACCATCGGCCCGGTGCCGTCGGGATCCGCAGTCGTGTAGCTCGCACTGGTAGCATCGACGCGCTTGTACTTCAAGTCCGACCACACGATGGCGGCGGTCATGAAGCAGCGCGGGGACGCAGCGAAGGCGGGCGCGGAGGCTGAGGCAGCGACGGCGGGGACGCTCCAGGCCAGGCCTTGGACGATACGACGACGACTGTGGGCTGCCGCACCCTGGTCAAGGGAAGAAGTAGGGATCATTGTACGAGCTCCTCCGTCAGGGGACGCGGACCGAAGCGGGGCTGTCGCATCGATCATCACGCGTGCAAAATTATTGTATATGTGCTCAGGGAGAAGATCGACTCTGCCTCTCGCGGGCCTGGCCGCCGCGCGGGGATCGGCGGCCAGGCCCCGTTGAGGCGTACGGCTCAGCTGACCCCGAGGCGCTCCAGGACGATCTCGCGGACGCGGCCGGCGTCGGCCTGCCCGCGGGTGGCCTTCATGACCGGGCCGATCAGGGCGCCGACGGCGGCCATCTTGCCGCCCTTGATCTTCTCGGCCACGTCCGGGTTGGCGGCGATCGCGGCGTCGACGGCCTCGGTGAGCGCGCCGTCGTCGGACACCACGGCCAGGCCCTTGGCCGCCACGATCTCCTTCGGGGCGCCCTCGCCGTCGGCGACGAGGCCGAGCACCTGCTTGGCGATCTTGTCGTTGATCGTCTTGGCGGCGATCAGCTCCTCGACCTCCACCACGTGCGCCGGGGTGATCCCCAGCTCGGCGACGGCGACCTCGCGGACGTTCGCCAGGCGGGCGATCTCGCCCATCCACCACTTGCGGGCGGCCGCCGCGGAGGCGCCGGCCTCCACGGTCGCGACGATCTCGTCCAGGACGCCGGCGTTGACGACGTCGCGGAACTCCTCGTCCGAGAAGCCCCACTCGGCCTTGAGCCGTTTGTTCCGCACGGCCGGCAGCTCGGGCATGGCCGCGCGCACGCGCTCGACCCACGCGGCGTCCACGTGCACGGGCACGAGGTCCGGCTCGGGGAAGTACCGGTAGTCGTCCGCGTCCGACTTCGGGCGACCCGAGGTGGTGCTGCGGGTGTCCTCGTGCCAGTGGCGGGTCTCCTGCGTCACGGTGCCGCCCGCGGCGAGCACCGCGGCCTGGCGCTGGATCTCGTGGGTGACCGCGTGCTGCACGGCGCGCGTGGAGTTCACGTTCTTCGTCTCGGTGCGGGTGCCGAACTCGGTGGCGCCCTTGGGCATCAGCGAGACGTTCGCATCGCAGCGGACGTTGCCGCGCTCCATCCGCGCGTCGGAGATGTCGATGGCCTGCACGATGTCCCGGATCGCGGTGACGTAGGCGCGGGCCAGCTCGGGGGCTCGCGCGCCGGCGCCGACGATCGGCTTGGTGACGATCTCGATGAGCGGCACGCCCGCACGGTTGTAGTCGACGAGGGACGCGGAGGCGCCCTGGATCCGTCCGGAGCCGCCCACGTGGGTGAGCTTGCCGGCGTCGTCCTCGAGGTGCGCGCGCTCGATCTCCACGCGGAAGACCTCACCGTCCTCCAACTCGACGTCCAGGTGGCCGTCGAAGACGATCGGCTCGTCGTACTGGGAGGTCTGGAAGTTCTTCGGCGTGTCCGGGTAGAAGTAGTTCTTCCGCGCGAACCGGCAGGTCTCGGCGACCTGCGCGTCCAGGGCCACGCCCAGGCGGATCGCGTACTCCACGACCTTGCGGTTGAGCACCGGCAGGGTGCCCGGCAGGCCGAGGTCGAGCGGGGTCACGTTCGTGTTCGGCTCGTCGCCGAACGCGTTGGGCGCCGAGGAGAAGATCTTCGTGGCGGTGTTCAGCTCCACGTGCACCTCGAAGCCCAGCACGGGGTCGAAGCGCTCCATCGCCTCCGCGAAGTCCATGGTCTGCTCTGCGTGGCTCATGCCCGGCCTCCTGCCGTGGTCGCGGTGGTGGCGCGCTGCGCGCCCTTCTCCAGCTCGGGGGCCTCGGCCCACACCGGCCCGCCCCGGCGCTGGGCCACGAGGCGTTCGAGCGCGGCGCCGGCCTCGTACAGGCGCGCGTCCTCGCGCGCCGGTGCCATCAGCTGCAGGCCGTAGGGCAGCCCGTCGACGACGCCACCCGGCACGGACATGCCCGGGATGCCGGCGAGGTTGGCCGGGATGGTTGCGAGGTCGTTGACGTACATGGTCATCGGGTCGTCCGTCTTCGCGCCCAGCTCGAACGCCGGGGTCGGCGCGGTGGGCGTGAGGATGACGTCCACCTGCTCGAAGGCGCGGGCGAAGTCCTCCTGCACGAGCGTGCGGACCTTCTGCGCGGAGCCGTAGTAGGCGTCGTAGTAGCCGGCGGACAGCGCATAGGTGCCCAGGATGATGCGCCGCTTGACCTCGGCGCCGAACCCGGCGGCGCGGGTGGCGCCCATGACCTGCTCGATCGTGCCGCCGCCGTCGGGCACCACGCGGTGGCCGTAGCGGACGCCGTCGAAGCGGGCCAGGTTGGAGGAGGCCTCCGAGGGCATGATCAGGTAGTACGCCCCGAGGGCGGCGTCGAAGCTGGGGCAGGAGACCTCCACGATCTCCGCGCCGGCCTCACGCAGGGCCGCGACGTGCTCGTCGAAACCGGCCCGGATGCCCGGGTGGAACGCCTCCGCCGGCAGGTCCGTCACGACGCCGATGCGCAGCCCCGCCAGGTCACGGCCGCGGGCCGCGGCGGTCAGGTCCGCCGGCGCGTCGGCCAGGGACGTGGAGTCCTGCGGGTCGTGGCCGCCGATGACCTGCTGCAGCGCCGCGGCGTCCGCCACGGTGCGGGCGGCGGGGCCGATCTGGTCCAGCGAGGAGGCCATGGCGATCAGGCCGTACCGGGACACGGCGCCGTAGGTGGGCTTCACGCCGACCGTGCCGGTGAACGCGGCGGGCTCACGGACGGATCCGCCCGTGTCCGAGCCGAGGGCGAAGGGGGCCAGGAAGGCGGCGACGGCGGCCGCCGACCCGCCGCCCGAGCCGCCGGGCACGCGGTCCCCGTCCCACGGGTTGCGGGTGATGCCGAACGCGGAGTGCTCGGTGGAGCCGCCCATCGCGAACTCGTCGAGGTTGGTCTTGCCGAGGATCGGCAGGCGGGCCTCGCGGAGGCGGGCCACCACCGTGGCGTCGTACGGGCTGAGCCAGCCCTCGAGCATGCGGGAGGCGGCCGTGGTCGGCTGGCCGCGCGTGACGATGTTGTCCTTCACGGCCACGGGCACGCCGGCCAGCGGGTGCAGGGCGTCGGCCTCGGGGCCGCCGGCGGCGCGGATCGCGTCCACCTCGGCGGCGACGGCGAGGGCCTCGTCCGTGTTCACGTGGAGGTAGGCGCGCACGCCGCGGTCACCGTCGGCGTCGGCGCGCACGTCGCCGTCGTGGGCCGCAATGCGGTCCAGGTGGGCCTGGACGAGCTCCACGGAGGTGGTGGTGCCGGCGCGCAGGCGCTCGGCCATCTGCAGCGCGGTGAGCCGGACGAGCTCGTCGGCGCCGAGGGTCGCGTTCACGTCGAACGTCTCGGTCATGGGGTGATCACTCTCCGTCCAGGATGGCGGGGACCTTGAACTGGCCGTCCTCGGAGTCCGGCGCCTGGTCGAGGGCCTCCTCCTGCGTGAGCATGCCGGCGGGCACATCCTCGCGGAACACGTTCTGCAACGCGATGGGGTGGGACGTCGGCGTCACGTCGTCGCCCGCGGCGGCCTGGACCGCGGAGACGTGCTCCAGGATCTTCTCCAGGTCGCCGGACATCGTGTCCAGCTCCTCGTCGGTCATCCGGATGTGGGCCAGGCGAGCCAGATGCTCCACCTGATCCCGGGTGATCTCAGGCATGGATCTCCTCGTGTGACGGGTCGGGGCGGGGTGGACGACGCCGGCGCGGCGGCGGCCACATCGGAATCGAGTCTAGTGCCGGGGCCTGCCCGGCCGCCGCCACCGCTTCGAGGCGGGAGATCCACCCCACCGCGGCGCTCCGGGCCCGCATGACAGGGATTTCCCGCCCCGAATGGGGTCCCGGCGCCGATCTCCCGCCCGGGGTCAGTCCAGCGCGAGCCGGTAGACGAGGAACGGGCCGGTCTCGTCGGCCGGGTCGAGGTCCGGCACCACGTCCGCGAGGAGCCAGTCCCGCTCCGGGACGCGCACGAAGCCGGCGCGCTCGTACATCCGGTGGGCGTCGGTCATGGAGGGCATGGTGGTCAGCACGACGGCGTCCACGCCCTCCTCGGCGCGGGCCCGCGCCACGATCTCGGCCAGCAGGGCGCCGCCCACCCCGCGGCGGTGGAACCGCGGGTGCACGGCGAGCATGCGGAACTCGTACTCCCCGTCGCCGGAGGTCTCGGCCAGGGGCGAGCCGGGCGGGGTGAGCACCACGGACCCGGCCACCTCGCCGTCGACCTCGGCCACGAGCACCTCCGCGCGGCCAGCCCGGTCGGCCACGTCCATGAGGGTCCTCACGTAGGCGTCATCGGGGGCGATGTGGCCGCCGTCGACATAGGAGGCCAGCGTGAGCTCGGCGACCGCCTCGTGGTCCTCGGGGCGCAGCGGGCGGACGAGGGCGCTCATGCGTCACCTCCGGCGTGCTGGCGCAGCGTGTCCTTCAGGCGGGCGCGGGTCGCGTCCGTGGCCACGACGTAGTCGCGCCGACGCAGCCAGGCGGTGGGCACGGCCTGGTGGGGGTGGCCGTCGCGCGCCTCGTGCAGCCCCGCGAGGAACGCCGCTGCCGCCGGCTCCTGCCAGATGTTCACCCAGTAGGCGCGCTCCCGCTCCTGCGCCGTCAGTTCCTTGACCAGCCGCCTCGTGAACGGGCAGCCCGGCCGCCAGAACACGACGACGCCGCCGCCCTCGACGTGCGCCTGCGCGCCGGCGAACGGCCGCGAGCGGACCCGGACCGCCCACCGGTACGTCAGCGCGTAGCCGGCCAGGACGAGCCCGGCCACGATCATCCCGACCTGCTGCAGGCGCGTCCCCGCGATCATGAACGTCAGTCCGCCGGCCACGAACAGGACCGGGTAGAACCACGGGTCTCCGACGATCCGCCTCATGCCGTCTCCCCCGTCACGGCGGCCAGGGCGGCCGCGTCCACGTCGCCGGCCACCATCCAGTGGGGATGTGCCGTGCCGTCCGCCGAGGCGGGCCGCGTCACCGCGACGCCGGCCTCCTCCGCCACCAGCGCGCCGGCGGCCCAGTCGTACTCCTGCGTGCCGAACTCGGCATAGGCGTCCAGGGTGCCGTCGGCGACCATGCACAGGTCCAGCGCCGCCGAGCCGATCCGTCGCACGTCCCCGAACGCGGGCAGCAGGGCCGCGAGCGCCCGCACCTGCAGGGCCCGGCGGGCGGGGTCGTAGCCGAAGCCGGTGGCGAGCAGTCGCCCCGAGCGTCCGGGCAGGGGACCGGTGAGCCGCACGGGGGCGGCATCGCGGTCGGGCAGGTCCACGCCCGCCGTCGTCGCGTCCGCGGTGCTGAAGGCGCCCCGGCCCGCGCTCGCGTACCAGGTGCGCCCCAGCGCGGGCGCCGCCACGACGCCGGCCAGCCAGCGTTCGGTGCCCTCGGCCACCCCCAGCAGGTCGGCGGTCTCGGCGTCCACCGGGCCGGTGACGGCCACCGAGGTGCAGAACTGCGGAAGCCCGCGCACGAAGTTCGTGGTGCCATCCAGCGGGTCGATGGACCAGCGGTACCCGGACGGCTCGGCCGGACGGGTGGCGCCGTACTCCTCGCCGGTGATCTCGTCCGAGGGGCGGTAGCCGGCGACGACCTCCCGGACGGCCTGCTCGGCGCGGCGGTCGTAGTCGGTGACCCAGTCGGAGCCGGAGGACTTCGTCTGCGCGCCGATCTCCTCGATGCCCAGCGGGACGGCCGGGTGGTGACCGGTCCAGCGCCGGGCCAGGACGTCCGCGCCGGCGCGCGCGGCGGCCTTGGCGACCACGAGCAGGCCCGGGACCGTGGTGCGCGCGCTCATGCCGAGGCCTCCCCCTCTGCGGCGCCGTCGGGGGCGTCGTCCGTGTCCGCCGGGCGCACGGCGTCCGGGCCGCCGGCCAGCAGCGCCGTGAACCCGGCCTCGTCCAGGACGGGCACGCCGAGGGACTGCGCCTTGTCCAGTTTGGAGCCGGCGGCCTCGCCGGCCACGAGGAAGTCGGTCTTCTTGGACACGGACCCGGAGGCCTTGCCGCCGCGCACGAGGATCGCCTCCTTCGCGGAGTCGCGGGAGAAGCCCTCGAGCGAGCCGGTGACCACCACGGTCAGGCCCTCGAGCGTGCGCGGGGTGGACTCGTCCTGCTCGTCCGCCATGACCACGCCCGCCGCGGCCCACCGGTCCACGATCTCCCGGTGCCAGTCCTCGGCGAACCACTCGATGAGCGCGTCCGCGATGATCGGGCCGACGCCGTCGATCTCGGCCAGCCGGTCCCGGTCGCCGGCCTCGGCCGCCGCGCGCAGCGCCGCCATCGAGCCGAACGCCGTGGCCAGCGAGCGGGCCGCCGTCGGGCCCACGTGCCGGATGGACAGCGCCACGAGGGTGCGCCACAGCGGCTGGGACTTGGCCTTCTCGAGCTCGTCGAACAGGCGCAGCGTGTTGGCCGTGGGCGCGGACGGCCTCTTCGCCGTGCCGGCGGTGAAGAAGTACGGCTTGAGCGTGAACACGCCCGAGGGCACCATGCGGCCGTCCACCTTCGTGCGGCCCTCGCGCCACACGCGCACCGCGCCGAGGGAGCGCTGCAGGTCCGTCAGCCCGTCCTCGCCCCGCGGGCCCGTGATCTCCTCCGGCGTGCCGGAGGCGAGGTCGAAGATCTGCGCCTCCGCCGTGATGGGGCCCGGGCCCTCGGGCCGCACGTGTCCCTCGTGCTCGGCCGGGTCCTCGCCGGGGCCCTGGACGAGCCAGCGGGCGGCCTCCTCGCCGAGCGCCTCCACGTCGAACGCGCCGCGGCTGGCCAGGTGCTCGACGCGGCCGGCCAGCTGGGCCGGGCAGGAGCGGGCGTTGGGGCAGCGCAGGTCCACGTCCCCCTCCTTGGCCGGGGCCAGCGCCGTGCCGCACGAGGGGCAGTGTGCGGGCATGACGAACTCGCGCAGCTCCCGGCCCGCCTCGATCGCCTTCTCACGCAGCGGCAGCACGGGGCCCACGACCTCGGGGATCACGTCCCCGGCCTTGCGCACCACCACGGTGTCCCCGATCAGCACGCCCTTGGCCTTGACCACGTCCTGGTTGTGCAGGGTGGCCAGGGAGACGGTGGACCCGGCCACGGTGACCGGCTCCATCACCGCGAACGGGGTCACCCGCCCGGTGCGGCCCACCGAGACCGCGATGTCCCGCAGCAGCGTGTGCACCTCCTCCGGCGGGTACTTGTACGCCGCGGCCCAGCGGGGCACGCGGGAGGTGTGGCCGAGGTAGCGCTGGTCCGCGAACGCGTCCGCCTTCAGCACGATGCCGTCGATCTCGTGGATCAGCTCGTGCCGGCGCCGGCCGTACTCCTCGATCACCGCGACGACGGCGGCCAACGCCTCCTCGTCCGCGCCCTCCACCCGGCGGGTGTAGGGGCTCACGGGCAGGCCCCAGCCCGCGAGCGCGTCGTACACCTCGTGCTGGGAGTCCAGCCCGAACGCCTCGACCGAGCCGATGCCGTGCACGAACATGGCCAGCGGGCGCTGCGCGGTGACCGCGGGGTCCTTCTGACGCAGGGCGCCGGCGGCGGCGTTGCGCGGGTTCGCGAACGGCGTCTGGCCCTCCTCCGCGCGGCGCGCGTTGAGCTCGGCGAAGGCGGCGGAGGACATGAACACCTCGCCGCGCACCTCGAACTCGGCGGGCCAGCCCTCGCCGGAGAGCTCGTGCGGGATGTCCCCGATGGTGCGCACGTTGGCGGTGACGTCCTCGCCCGTGACGCCGTCGCCGCGGGTGGCGGCCTGCACGAGCCGCCCGTCCCGGTAGCGCAGGGCGACGGCGAGCCCGTCGATCTTCACCTCCACGAGCCAGCGGGGCGCCACGCCCGGCCGCACCTGCGTCAGGGCCTGCGCCGCGCGGCGGAACCAGACCTCGAGCTCCTCGATGGAGAACAGGTCCTCGAGCGAGTACATGCGGGCCCCGTGCCGGACGGGGGCGAACGCCTCCGAGACCTCGCCGCCGACCTCCTGGGTGGGCGAGTCGTTGGCCACGAGCTCGGGGTGCAGGGCCTCGAGGTCCTCGAGGCGGCGGTACAGCGCGTCGTACTCGGCGTCCGAGATCTCCGGGGCGTCCCGCTGGTAGTAGGCGGTCCGGGCGGCACGGACCCGCTCCACGAGGTCCTCGTACTCCTCCCGCAGGTCCGCGGCGGGGATGTCCTGCGGATCGGGCTGGGCGGCGGATTCCTTGGGGGTGCTCACCCGGCCCAGCGTAGTCGGCGTCCCGGACGGCGCACCCGGGTCAGGGGATGCGCACGAGCACCGCCGTGACGTTGTCCCGGCCGCCGCGCCACAGGGCGGCGCCGATGAGCTTCTCGAGGGCGTCCTCGAGGGTGTCCGCGTCGTCGATCAGCGCGCGGATCTCCTCGTCCAGCAGCTCGCCGGTCAGGCCGTCGCTGCACAGCAGGACGAGGTCCCCGGAGGCCAGGGGGATCTCGGCCACGTCCACCGTGAGCGCCTCGCGCGAGCCGAGCGCGCGGGTGATGACGTTGCGGCGCGGGTGGACGCGGGCCTCGGCGGGGGTGAGCTCCCCCGCGTCGACGAGCATCTGGACCGCCGAGTGGTCCACCGTGAGCTGCTGGAGCACCGGCGAGCCGACGGGCCGCAGGTACACCCGGGAGTCGCCGACGTTCGCCACGGCCCAGCGCCCGCGTTCCGTGTCCAGGCAGGCCAGCACGGTCAGGGTGGTCCCGGAGCGTCCCAGTCCGGCCTCGACGACGGCGGCGTCCGCCTCGTGGATCAGGTGGCCGAGCTCCTGGGGCGTGTGGGCCGTGCCCGGGGCGAGCACCTCGGGGGCGCGGCGGCGCAGGGTCTCGATCGCGGCGGCCGAGGCCACCTCGCCGGCCTCGTGCCCGCCCATGCCGTCGGCCACGGCGGCGAGCACCAGCGGCTCCCCGACGAGGGCCCACGCGTCCTCGTTCAGGTCGCGGACGGCGCCCACGTGGGTGGCGCCGGCGGCCTGGGGGCGCGGCGCGGACGGGGTCTCGGGGCGGGAGTCCACGGGGTCCTCGATCAGTCGGCGAGCAGGGTCTGGGCCGACCCGTCCATGAGCAGGGAGGGGCGGACCTCTCCGAACCCGCGGACGATCCTGGGCGGCTGCGGGACGAGCACGAAGCGCTCGTCCCGGGACAGGGCCGCAGCGGTCATGGCGTCCACGAGCACGGTACCCGGATCGGCCAGGGACGTCAGCCGCGCGGCGAGGTTCACGGTGGGCCCGTAGATGTCCCCCATGCGCGAGAGCACTCGTCCCCACGTCAGGGCGACGCGCGCCGAGGGCAGCTCCTCGTCCGCGGCGATGGTCTCGGCCAGGGAGAGCGCGATCGCGGCACCGGCCTCGGGGGTCTCGGCGTTGAACATGACCTCGTCGCCGATGGTCTTCACGAGCCAGCCGCCGCCGGCGGAGATGGTCTCCGCGGCGAGGGACTCGAAGCGCAGCACCATGCGGGCCAGCGTCCGGTCGTCCATGGTCCGGGAGAGCGTCGTGTAGGAGACCATGTCCGCGAAGCCGACGGCGCGGGCCAGCGGCAGCGGGGCGTCCGACTCGGAGCCGTCGCGGCCCCGGGCGCTGGCCGCCAGCCCGGCCTCCACGCGCACGGTCAGGCGCTGCACGGCACGGTTGAGCTGGCGCCGGTAGACGATCCGCATCGCCTTCTCGAGCGGCCCGACCATGTCCGGGAGCATGTCCACGACGGCCCGCCGCGCCTCCGGGTCCGTCAGGTCCTCGGAGGCGATCTTGTCCTCCACGAGCGCCTCGATCTGCCACACCACCATGCGGTCCGTCATCTGCCCGATCGACCGGGCCAGCGAGATGGCGGTGTCCTCGTTCAGCGTCCCCGAGCGCACGAGCGTGAGCACGGACTCGAACGCCTCGATGTCCGCCTCGGTGAAGGCCTTGTGCCCCTCCGGCGACGTCGGATAGCCCAGCGCACGCCAGATCTTCCGGGCGGAGGCCATCGAGACGCCGAGGCGCTGCGCCACCTCCCGCGAGTTGTAGGCACGCGGGCCCACCACCAGGCCGGCGTCGAGCGTGCGCATCGCGCTCGTCCAGCCGGCGGGCTCGGCGGACCGCTCCTCGGCGTCGCGGGCGGTCTCGTCCTCGGCCGGCGGGACGATCGGCAGCGGTGCGGTGTCCGGTGTCTCCGGACGGCTCATCGGAGGTCTCCTGTCGGGACGGGGGCGGGCCAGGTCCTGGTGCGGGCCTGGCGGGTGAGGTGGGCCAGGGCCTCTTCGAAGCGCGCGGCCTCGGGGACGTCGCGCAGCCGCCAGTGGACCTGGCGGGCGGGCTCCTGGAAGAGGATGTGCAGGTCTCCGGCGCCCGAGCCGCGGCGGCGCCGCTGCACGTCGGCGATGGACACGAGCGGCATGGCGGCCCCGGAGCCGCCGACGCCGGCGCGCTGGAGGATGCGGCGGTCGGTGACCACGGTGCGCCGGAAGACCCAGCGCCACAGCGGGCGGACGGTGCCGGGGAGCAGGACGAGCGCCGCGACCACCCACGCGGCCGCCTCGAGCACGGCGCGGTTCGCGGCGACGATCCCGGGCAGGTCGGGGCGTGCGAGCACGCCGACGGCCAGGCCGAGCAGGAACGCGACGGCCACGAGGACCGCGGCGGGGCGCAGCAGCGTGCGCGGGTGGGTGCGGGTGCGGACCATCACCTGCTCACCGGGCTCGAGTCGCACGGCGGTCACCTCCTGACCGGGACGGGTGTGTCATGCGCCGCGATGGACGTCTCCGCGCAGGTGGGCCACGTCCCCCGCACTGACCTCGGTCTCGATTGTGCCACGGTCCGGTGTGACGTGCCTCACGCGCAGGGTGCCGCCGGGGCCGAGGCCCACGGCCGTGCCCTCCAGCACGCCGCCGCCGGGCAGCTCGGCGCGCACCGCGCGGCCCAGCGTGGAGAGCCGGTCCGCCACGGCCGCCACGGCCGGGTGACGCCCGTCGACGGCCGTCGTCTGCCCCGCCACGCCCGCCGCGAAGCGGTCCACGGCCGCCACGACGGCGTCGCGCAGCTCGACCGCGAGGTCCCGGGGGGCGGGCACGGCGTCCGCGCCGATCCACTCCGCCAGGTCCGTGGCGGTGTCCACCGGGGCGGCCCCGCGGTGGTCCAGGTTCACGCCCATCCCGACGACGACGCCGGGCCCCTTGCCGTCCGAGGACAGCGCCACCGTGGCCAGCACGCCGCACAGCTTGCGCCCGTCGGTGGCGAGCACGTCGTTCGGCCACTTCACGTGCGTCGGGACGCCCCGGGCCGCGAGGCGCTCGGCGACCGTGGCGGAGGCGACGAGCGAGAGCCAGCTCAGGTGGGCCGGGGAGACCGGCACCCCGCCGGACTCGGGACGCAGGTACACGGACAGGGCGAGCGCCGCCCCCGGCGCGGCGCTCCACACCCGGGAGTGCCGTCCCCGGCCGGCCCGCTGGTCCGCGGTGGCCACGGCCGCACCGTGCCGGTGCCCCGCGCGGTCCAGCCGTGCGAGGAGCTCATCCTGCGTGGAGCCGGCGGAGTCCAGCCAGGTCAGATCCGGTGTGGGGGCGTCGTCGGGGTGCATGCCCCTAGATATACACGGCGTTCCCGGGGGCGGGCTGGGCGGGCCGATCCGCCGCCGGGGCGCGCGGAGGGGCGGCCCGGGCCGACGTCCTCGTCGTTTGTGGGCTTCCTCCAACCGAGGGCGTCCGCGGCGGCCCGTAGACTGGCCGACTGAGCCTCCGCATCTGGCGGACCACCACAAGGAGGACGTGTGACCGATCCCGATCTGACCACCACGGCCGGCCGGCTGGCCGACCTGCATCGGCGGCTCGAGGCGACGGCCGCGCCCGGCGGCCCGGACGCCGTCGAGCGCCAGCACGCTCGCGGCAAGCACACCGCGCGCGAGCGGATCGACCTCCTCCTGGACGAGGGCTCCTTCGTGGAGCTGGACGCGCTGGCCGTGCACCGCACCACCGCGTTCGGCATGGACGCCAAGCACCCGGCCGGCGACGGCCTGGTGTCCGGCTTCGGCACCGTGGACGGACGCCAGGTGGCCGTCTACTCCCAGGACTTCACCGTGTTCGGCGGCTCGCTGTCCGAGCGCAACGGCCAGAAGATCGTGAAGGTCCAGGAGTTCGCCGCGCGCAACGGCTGCCCCGTGATCGGCATCCTCGACGGCGGCGGCGCGCGCATCCAGGAGGGCGTGGCCTCCCTCGCCCAGTTCGCGGACATCTTCCGGAACAACGTCCTGGCCTCGGGCATGATCCCGCAGATCTCGCTGATCATGGGCCCCTCCGCCGGCGGCGCGGCCTACTCGCCGGCGCTGACGGACGTCGTGGTGATGGTGGACCGGACCTCGCACATGTTCATCACCGGCCCGGACGTGATCAAGACCGTCACGGGCGAGGATGTGGACATGGAGACCCTCGGCGGCGCCCGCTCGCACAACGCCACCTCCGGCACCGCCCACTACATGGCCTCCTCGGAGGAGGACGCGATCGCCTACGTGCAGGAGCTGCTCGAGCTGCTGCCCTCCAACAACCTCGCGGAGGCCCCGACCTTCGAGGCCGCGGACCCGGAGCCCACGGACGAGGACCTCGCCCTGGACGAGATCGTCCCGGACTCCGCCAACCAGCCCTACGACATGCTCGAGGTCATCGCCTCGATCGTGGACGAGGGCCACCTGCTGCAGCTGCAGGAGCTGTACGCGCCCAACGTGATCACCGGCCTGGCCCGCCTGGACGGCATGAGCGTGGGCGTCGTCGCGAACCAGCCGATGCAGTTCGCCGGCACCCTGGACATCGCCGCCTCGGAGAAGGCCGCGCGGTTCGTGCGCTTCTGCGACGCGTTCAACATCCCGATCATCACCCTCGTGGACGTGCCCGGGTTCCTGCCCGGCACGGACCAGGAGTTCAACGGCATCATCCGCCGCGGCGCCAAGCTGATCTACGCCTACGCCGAGGCCACCGTGCCGAAGCTGACCGTGATCACGCGCAAGGCCTTCGGCGGCGCGTACATCGTGATGGGCTCCAAGAAGCTCGGCGCGGACCTGAACCTGGCCTGGCCGAGCGCCCAGATCGGCGTGATGGGCGCCCAGGGCGCCGTGAACATCCTGTACCGGCGCGACCTGAAGGCGACGGCGGAGGCGGGCGGCGACGTCGACGCGCGCCGGGCCGAGATCGTGGCCGACTACGAGGCCGAGCTGCTCAACCCGTACCAGGCCGCCGAGCTGGGCTACGTGGACGCCGTGGTGCCCCCGCACGCCACCCGCGGCCAGCTCATCCGCGCCCTGCGCGCCACCCTGCACAAGCGCGAGGCCCGCCCCGCCAAGAAGCACGGGAACATGCCGCTGTGAGCGCCCCGCTGGGTCCGGGCTTCCCGGACGAGAACGACGAGTCCACGCAGGCCACGCCGGCGCCGGCCGACCCGCTGCAGCTCAGCGGCCCGGAGTTGGAGCCGGAGGAGATGGCGGCGCTGGCCGCCGTCCTCGAGGCGGCCGCCGCGGCCCGGGCCGAAGCCGCCCGGCTCGCCGCCGCGGCCGCCGACCCCCGTCCCCTGGACCGCACGCTCCGCCGTCGCGGCGACCTGGGCCTGTGGGCCCGGCCCGGCCGCGGTCAGTGGCGTCAGGGCGCGGGCCCGCAGTGAGCCGGGGGGCGGGCGCCAGCGCCTAGAGTGCCGGTATGACCCAGCACACCTCCGAGGCCGCCGCCGACGGCGCCCGCACCCCGTCCGCTATCGACGCGCTCGCCGAGCGCTACGTGACCGACCTCCTCGCCCTGCATCCGGACACCGCCACCGAGCTCGGCTTCCCCGGCCGGGAGACCGAGTACACGGACTTCTCCCCCGCCGGCGCCCGCGCCGACGACGAGCTCAACGCCCGCCTGCTCGAGGACTTGGCCGCGCTCGAGCCGCAGGACGAGACGGACCGCGTCACGAAGGCGGCCATGCAGGAGCGCATCGGCCTCGAGCGGGAGATCCACGCGACCGGCCGCACCGAACTGAACAACATCGCCTCCCCCGCCCAGGGCATCCGCGCGGTCTTCGACCTCATGCCCACGGACACCGCGGAGCAGTGGGGCCACATCGCCGGCCGCCTCGAGAACCTGCCGGCCGCCCTGCGCGGCTACACCGAGTCCCTGCTCGCCTCCCGCGACGCCGGCCACGTGGCCGCGGTGCGCCAGGTGGACATCGTGGTGGAGCAGGCCCGCGCCCACGGCGGCGCGGGCGGGTTCTTCCCGGGCCTGGTCGAGCGGGCCGAGGCAGCCGACGTCGTGGACGACGCCCTGGCCGCCCGCATCCGCTCCGGCGCGGACACCGCCGCGCAGGCCTACCGCGACTTCGCGGCCACGCTCGAGGCCGAGCTGCGCCCGCACGCCCCGGAGGCGGACGGCGTCGGGATCGACTACTACCGGCTGGCCTCCCGCGTCTTCCTCGGCGCCGAGATCGACCTCGAGGAGACCTACCGCTGGGGCCAGGAGGAGCTGGCCCGCATCATCGCCGCGCAGCAGGCGGACGCCGAGCGCATCCGGCCGGGCGCCACGATCGAGGAGGCGCGCGCGATCCTGGACGCGGACCCGGAGCGCACCCTGAAGGGCACCGAGGCCCTGCGCACGTGGATGCAGCGGCTGTCCGACGACGCGGTCGAGGCCATGAAGGAGCACTTCGAGATCCCGGCCCCGATGGACCGGCTCGAGTGCATGATCGCCCCCACCCAGGAGGGCGGCATCTACTACACCGGCCCCTCGGACGACTTCTCCCGGCCCGGCCGCATGTGGTGGTCCGTGCCCCCGGGCGAGGACGAGTTCACCACGTGGGCGGAGACCACCACGGTCTACCACGAGGGCGTGCCGGGCCATCACCTGCAGATCGCCACCGCCATGATGAACCGGGAGAACCTCAACCTGTGGCGCCGCAGCTTCTGCTGGACGTCCGGCCACGGCGAGGGCTGGGCGCTGTATGCGGAGAAGCTCATGGAGGAGCTCGGCTTCCTCGACGACCCGGGCGACCACCTCGGCATGCTGGACATGCAGCGCATGCGCGCGGCCCGCGTCGTGTTCGACATCGGCTACCACTGCGGCTTCGACGCCCCCGAGTCCGAGGGCGGCGGCGCGTGGACCCCGGAGAAGGGCTACGCGTTCCTGGCCAAGCACCTGATGATCTCCGAGGGCCAGCGCCGCTTCGAGTTCACGCGCTACCTCGGCTGGCCGGGGCAGGCGCCGGCGTACAAGGTGGGCCAGCGCATCTGGGAGCAGATCCGCGCCGAGCACGAGCAGGCCGAGGGCGCCGACTTCGACCTCAAGGCCTTCCACACCCGGGCCCTGCGCCTGGGCGGCATGGGCCTGGACACCCTGCGGGAGGCGCTCGCGTGATCCCGCACGACGACGGCGCGGCCGGCCCCGGCATGAGCCTGCGGCTGGTGCTCGGCTCGGCCTCCCCCGGCCGGGCGGAGGTCCTGACCCGGGCGCGGGTGCCGTTCCGCGTCGTCGTCTCGGGAGTGGACGAGGCGGCCGTGGGCGCGGCGGCGGGCGACCCGTCGCCGGCGGAGCTGGCGGGCCTGCTGGCGGAGGCCAAGGGCCGCGATGTGGCCGCCCGTGTGGCGGGCGCCGGCGTCGAGGCCCCCACGCTCGTGCTCGGCTGCGACTCCGTGTTCGAGTTCGAGGGCCGCGCCCACGGCAAGCCCTACGAGCCCGAGGTCGCCGTCGAGCGCTGGCGCGCCCAGGCCGGCCGGCAGGGCGTGCTGCATTCGGGCCACTGGCTGGGCCTGGTGCTGCCGGAGCCCGGGGTCGGGTCCGGGATGGCCGCGGAGGCGGGCGTGGTGTCCGCCGTCGTGCGCTTCGGCGCCGTCACCGAGGCCGAGATCCAGGCCTACGTGGCCACGGGCGAGCCGCTGCACTGCGCGGGCGCGTTCACGGTGGACGGTGCGGGCGCGGCCCTCGTGGACGGCGTGGACGGGGACCCCAACGCGGTGATCGGGCTGTCCGTGGCGTGGCTGCGGCGGGCCACGGCGGCCCTGGGCCAGGACTTCACCCGGTTGTGGGAACCCTCCAACGCGCAGCGCTGATCCGGCGCGACAGGGCCGCGTGTCTCGGAGGGTTCCGCCACAACGAGTAGGGTGCTGGTCAGAGTCAGCGCCGTCCCGCGCCTTTCGCCCCACCGGGTGAGGGGCACGACCCCGGACGTGGCGCCCGCACCCCCAGCCGTGATCGTCCGAGGAGTCCATCGCCCATGAGCATCGCCGACGCACCGCAGGCCTCGGTCGTCCCGCCCGTCGACCCCGCGGCGGAGCGCCGGTTCTCCCGGGTGCTGATCGCCAACCGCGGCGAGATCGCCGTGCGCATCATCCGGGCCTGCCAGGACGAGGGGCTGACCTCCGTGGCCGTCTACGCCGAGCCGGACCGGGACGCCCTGCACGTGACGCTCGCGGACGAGGCCGTGGCCCTCGGCGGGGAGACCGCCGCCGACTCCTATCTGGTGATCGGCAAGATCCTCGACGCCGCCGAGCGCGCGGGCGCGGACGCCGTGCACCCCGGCTACGGCTTCCTCTCCGAGAACGCGGACTTCGCGCGCGCCGTGGCTGACGCCGGCCTCGTGTGGATCGGCCCGCCTGCCGAGGCGATCGACCGGCTGGGCGACAAGGTCTCGGCCCGCCAGCTGGCCACCAAGGTCGGCGCCCCGCTGGCGCCGGGCACCACCTCCCCCGTGACCGGCACGGAGGAGGTCGTCGCGTTCGCGGACGAGTTCGGCCTGCCGGTGGCCATCAAGGCGGCCTACGGCGGCGGCGGCCGCGGCATCAAGGTGGCCCGCACGCGCGAGGAGATCCCCGAGTTCTACGAGTCCGCGGTCCGTGAGGCCGTGGCCGCGTTCGGCCGGGGCGAGTGCTTCGTGGAGCGGTTCCTGGACAAGCCGCGCCACGTGGAGACGCAGTGCCTGGCGGACGTGCACGGCGACGTCGTCGTGATCTCCACCCGCGACTGCTCGCTGCAGCGCCGCAACCAGAAGCTCGTGGAGGAGGCCCCGGCGCCGTTCCTCACGGACGAGCAGAACGCCCGCCTCGTGGAGTCCTCCAAGGCGATCCTGCAGGAGGCCGGCTACGTCGGCGCGGGCACGTGCGAGTTCCTCGTGGGCCAGGACGGCACCATCTCCTTCCTCGAGGTGAACACGCGTCTGCAGGTGGAGCACCCGGTCTCCGAGGAGATCACCGGCATCGACCTCGTACGCGAGCAGTTCCGCCTGGCCCGCGGCGAGGCCCTCGGCTACACGGACCCGCAGCCCCGCGGCCACTCGATCGAGTTCCGCCTCAACGGCGAGGACCCGGGCCGCAACTTCCTGCCCGCCCCCGGCCGGCTCACCACGTTCCGCATGCCCAGCGGCCCGGGCGTGCGCGTGGACTCCGGCGTGGTGGAGGGCGAGACCGTGTCCGGGGCCTTCGACTCCATGGTCGCCAAGCTGATCGTCACCGGCGCGGACCGCCGCCAGGCCCTGCAGCGCGCCGCCCGCGCCCTGCGCGAGGCCGAGATCGTCGGCATGCCCTCGGTGCTGCCCTTCCATCGCGCCGTGGTGCGCGACCCCGCCTTCGCCCCCGAGATCGCCGGCTCGGAGGAGCCGTTCTCGGTGCACACCCGGTGGATCGAGACGGAGTTCGCGAACCGCATCGAGCCGAGCGCCCTCACCCCGGCCGAGCCGGCCCCCCGCGAGGCGCGCCACACCGTGACCGTGGAGGTCAACGGCAAGCGCGTGGACGTCACCCTGCCCACGTGGGGCGAGGCCCTGCACACGATCTCCGGCGCCGCCCAGCGGGCCGGTGCGGGACGACGTCGGCCCCGCGGCAAGCGCGGCGCACCGGTGGCCGCGGCCGTCAGCACGGACGCGCTGACCGCCCCGATGCAGGGCACCGTGGTGAAGGTCGCCGCCGAGAACGGCCAGACCGTGGCCGAGGGCGACCTGATCGTGGTCGTGGAGGCCATGAAGATGGAGCAGCCGCTCGCGGCCCACCGCGCGGGCGTGGTCAGCGGTCTCGAGGTCGAGCCGGGCCAGACGGTCACGGCCGGCACGGTGATCGCCACCATCGCCGACGCGGAGTGAGCCGCCGGCGACGACGGCGGGGAGCGCCGGCGTCGTGGGCTGGTTCCACATGGTGGACGACGGGGACATGACTCTCGCAGATCGGCGCGACGAGGCTTAACCTGACACGCATCTTCGTCTCACATCGTGGTCGTTCGCGACCCCCTGTGCCCGTCATACCAGGGAGACACCATGTCCCACTCCACCCCGCCCGCGAACCCGGGCGCCCCCACCGATCTCACGTCGGACGCGGTCGCCACCGCGGAGGAGGTGCCCCGCTCGCGGGTCATCATCGCCTCGCTCGTGGGCACCTCGATCGAGTTCTACGACTTCTACATCTACGCCACGGCCGCCGTCTCGGTGTTCCCGCTGATCTTCTTCGCGGGCGGCGACGACAACACGGCCCTGCTGGCCTCCATGGCCACCTTCGGCGCGGCGTTCGTCGCCCGACCGCTGGGCGCCGTCGTCTTCGGCCACCTGGGCGATCGTGTGGGCCGCAAGACCACGCTCATCGGTTCGCTGTTGACCATGGGCATCGCGACGTTCCTCATCGGCCTGCTGCCCACGTACTTCCAGATCGGCCTGTGGGCGCCGGCCATGCTGACGCTGCTGCGCTTCTTCCAGGGCCTGGGGCTCGGCGGCGAGTGGTCCGGCGCCGCCCTGCTGGCCACGGAGTACGCCAAGGACGGCAAGCGCGCGCAGGCGGCCATGTGGCCGCAGCTCGGCGCGCCGATCGGCTTCCTGCTGGCCAACGGCCTGTTCCTCACGCTCGTGCTCGGCTTCGACCACGACTCCACGAGCCCGGTGCTCGACGGTCCGTTCCTCACGTGGGTGTGGCGCCTGCCGTTCCTGCTCTCGATCGTGATGGTGGCCGTGGGCCTCTACGTCCGCGTCAAGCTCGAGGAGACCCCGGTCTTCCAGCGCGCCCTCGACCGCGACCAGCGTGTGAAGGCGCCGCTGGGCGAGGTGTTCCGCCGCAACTGGTGGGAGCTGATCCTGGGCACCTTCGTCATGTACGCCACCTACGTGCTCTTCTACCTGATGACCACGTGGATCCTCTCCTACGCGATCGGCAAGCCGGCCAACGGCTTCCTGGGTGTCCCCTACGCCGAGTTCCTCGTGCTGCAGCTGGTCGGCATCCTGTTCTTCGCGGCGTTCGTGCCGGTCTCCGGCCTGCTGGCTGACCGCTTCGGCCGCCGCCCCACCCTGATCGTGATCTCGGTGCTCATGGTGCTGTTCGGCCTCTCGTTCGGCCTGTGGCTCTCGCCGGAGAACATGGGCGTGGGCGCGGAGCTGAACGTGCCGCTGATGCTGGCGTTCCTGGCCACGGGCATGACGCTCATGGGCCTGACCTTCGGGCCGATGTCCGCGGTGCTGCCCGAGCTGTTCCCCACGAACACGCGCTACACCGGCTCCGGCATCGCCTACAACGTGTCCTCGATCCTCGGCGCAGCGCTGACCCCGTTCATCGCCGCCTGGCTGGTGCAGAAGTTCGATGTCGCCTACGTCGGCTACTACCTGGCCGCCGCCTCGGCGATCACCGTCATCGCGCTGGCCCTCTCCCCCGAGACCCGCCACACGGACCTCGACACCGTCACCTCGGCCCGCGAGCGTCGCGCCGCGCGCTGACCCCGCCCGCCCGGGCCCCCGCCCGCACTGTCGAACGTGACATCGGGGGAATGGACGCTTTCGGTCGTGAGATAGGCCCTATCTCACGACCGAAAGTCGTCTCTGGGTCAGATGCGCACGTGCAGGCGGCGTGCCGCCTCCGCGATCGACCCGGACATGGACGGGTACACGGTGAAGGTGTCCGCGAGGTCGTCCACGTGCAGCTTGTGCGTGACCGCGAGCGCGAGCGCGTAGATCAGCTCGGAGGCGCGCGGCGAGACCACCACGCCGCCGATCACGGTGCCGGAGCCCTGACGGGCGAAGATCTTCACGAACCCCTCCTCCGCGCCGGACATCTTGGCGCGAGGGTTGGTGTGGAAGTCCAGGCGCAGCACGTCCGCCTGATACTGGCCGGAGTCCACCTGCGCCTGCGTGACGCCCACGGTGGCGATCTCCGGCGAGGTGAAGATGTTCGAGGCCAGCAGGTGCGGGCGCAGCGGCTTGAGGGCGTCGCCGAGCAGGTGGGCGACGGCGATGCGCCCCTGCATGGCCGCCACCGAGGCGAGGGCGAGCTTGCCCGTGCAGTCGCCCGCCGCGTAGATGCTCGGCACGGACGTGCGGGAGACGCCGTCCACGATCACGTGGCCGGAGTCGGCCAGCTTCACGCCCACGTCGTCGAGACCGAGGCCCGCCGTGTTCGGCACGCCGCCGACGGCGACGAGGGCGTGGGAGCCCTCGATCGACGGGGTGTCCTCGGCGCCCTCGCCGGAGAGGTGCACGCGCACGCCGGTCTCGGTCCGCTCGACGGCCTCGGCGCGGGAGCGGGCGATCACCCTGAGGCCGTTGTCCTCGAAGACCTTCTCGAGCAGCTCGGCGGCGTCGGCGTCCTCGCCGGGGAGCACGCGGTCGCGGGAGGAGACGAGGGTGACCTTGGCACCGAGGCGGTTGTAGGCCGAGGCGAACTCGGCGCCGGTGACGCCGGAGCCCACGACGATCAGGTGCTCGGGAAGCTCCTTGAGGTTGTAGACCTGCTTCCAGTTGAAGATCCGCTCGCCGTCCGGGACGGCGGTGGGCAGCTCGCGGGGGCTCGCGCCGACGGCCACGAGGATCGCGTCCGAGGTGATGATCTCGGGCTCGGCGCCGGCGTCGGCGTCGTCGAGGGCGCGGACGGACACCTCGTGGGGGCCGACGACGCGGCCCACGCCGTCGATCACCCGGACGCCGACCCGCTCGAGGCCCGCGCGGATGTCCGAGGACTGCTCGTGGGCCAGGTTCAGGATGCGGCGGCCGACCTGGCCCATGTCCGCGTGGACCTCGGCCCCGCCGAGATCGACGCCCAGGTCCACGGAGGCGCCCACGCGGCGCATCGAGTCGGCGGCGGCGATCAGCGTCTTGGAGGGGACCACGTCCGTGAGGACGGCCGCGCCGCCCAACCCCTGGCGCTCGACCAGGGTCACGCGGGCGCCCAGCTTCGCGGCCACCATGGCGGCCTCGTAGCCGCCGGGGCCGCCGCCGATGATGGTCAGGGACGGGATGAAGGTGCTGTTTTCCTCGGTCACGGGCTCCATTGTGTCCGCCGCGGACGGGAAAGTCCTAGCCCGCGCCCACGGGACACCGCCTAGACTCCACGACGTGACCGACCAGACCAGCATCCCCTCCCCCGACTCCCCCCTGACCGGCGACCATCCGGGCTTCGCCGAGGCCCGCGCGGCCGCCGACACCATCGCCCGGGCGACGGGCGTGGCGGAGCACCGCGTCGCCGTCGTCCTCGGCTCCGGCTGGGGCGAGGCCGCCGGCCTGATCGGCGACGAGGTCGCCGCCGTGCCGCTGGCCGAGGTGCCCGGCTTCCACGCCCCGAAGGTGCCCGGCCACAACGCGGTGATCCGCTCGGTCCGGCTGCCGGACGGCACGCACGCCCTCGTCTTCGGCTCGCGCACGCACTTCTACGAGTCCCGCGACGCCCAGGCCGTGGCGCACACCGTCCGCACCGCCGCCGCCGCCGGGGCGCGCACCGTGGTGCTGACCAACGGCTGCGGCGGCCTGGACCCGGAGATCGCCCCGGGCACCCCCGTCCTGATCGCGGACCACATCAACCTCACCGGCGCCACCCCGCTCGCCGGCGCCACGTTCGTGGACCTGACCGACCTCTACTCCCCGCGGCTGCGCGCGATCGCCCGTGAGGTGGACCCGTCCCTGCGTGAGGGCGTGTACGTCCAGTTCGCCGGCCCGCAGTACGAGACCCCCGCCGAGGTGCGGATGGCGCGCACCCTCGGCGGCGACCTCGTCGGCATGTCCACGGCGCTGGACGCGATCGCGGCCCGGCACGCCGGGCTGGAGGTGTTCGGCATCTCGCTGGTGACCAACCTCGGCGCCGGCATCTCGGAGACGCCGCTGTCCCACGCCGAGGTCGTCGAGGCCGGCCAGGCCGCCGGCCCGCGCATCGCGCGCCTGCTCGCGGACATCGTGGGGCGGCTCTGATGCCCGCGCATCCCCCGCACGACGACGTCGCCGCGCTCCCGGAGGACGTCCTCGCCCGGGCTGAGCGGTGGGCGGCGGAGGACCCCGATCCCGCGCACCGGGACACCCTGCGCGCCGAGCTCGACGCGGCCGCCGGCGTCGGCCCGGAGGCCGCGGCCGCCCGGGCGGCGCTCGCCGCCCGCTTCGCCGGGCCGCTCGTCTTCGGCACCGCCGGCCTGCGCGCCGAGGAGGGCCCGGGCGAGTCCCGCATGAACCGGCTCGTGGTGCGCCGCACCGCGGCGGGTCTGGCCGCGCACCTGTGGGACGGCGTCGGACGGGACGCTGCCCCGCCGCTGGCCGTCGTCGGGTACGACGCGCGGCGCGGTTCGGCCGCCTTCGCCGCGGACACGGCCGCCGTCCTGACGGCCGCGGGCGTGCAGACCGTCCTGCTGCCGGACCCGCTGCCGACGCCGGTGCTCGCCTTCGCGGTGCGCCATCTCAGCGCGGACGCGGGCGTGATGGTCACGGCCAGCCACAACCCGCCCGCGGACAACGGCTACAAGGTCTACCTCGGCGGGCGGCTCACGGACGAGGCGGGTCGCGGGGCGCAGATCGTCTCCCCCGCGGACGCGGAGATCGCCGCCCGCATCGACCACGCGGCGTGGGCCGCGGACATCCCGCTCGCCGACGACGGCTGGACCGTGGCCGGGCCGGACCTGCTGGAGGCCTACTGCGCGGCGGCCCTCGGCGTGCTCGACGACGGCCGGCACGGCCACCGCGACCTGCGCGTGGTCTACACGCCCCTGCACGGGGTGGGCGGCGCCGTGGTCCCGGGCCTGCTCGAGGACGCCGGCTTCGGCCCCGTCCACGTGGTGGCCGAGCAGGCCGCCCCGGACCCGGCCTTCCCCACTGTCGCGTTCCCCAACCCGGAGGAGCCGGGGGCGATGGACCTCGCCCTCGCCCTGGCCGCCGAGGTGGACGCGGACCTGGTGATCGCCAACGACCCCGACGCCGACCGCCTGGCCCTGGCCGCGCCCGTCACCGACGCGCACGGCGTCCGCACGTGGCGGATGCTCTCGGGCGACGCCGTCGGGACGCTGCTGGGCGCGCACGCGATGCCGGCCCTGCACGCGGCCGGCCGCAGCGCCGCGAACTCCGTGGTCTCCTCCCCCCAGCTGGCCGCCCTGGCGGAGGCGAACGGGGTGAGGCACCACGTCACGCTGACCGGCTTCAAGTGGATCTCCCGCGCCCCGGACCTCGGCTTCGGCTATGAGGAGGCCCTCGGCTACTGCGTGGACCCGGACATGGTGCGGGACAAGGACGGCATCACGGCCGCCCTCCTGGCCGCGGAGCTGGCCGCCGCCCTCACAGCGCAGGGACGCGGCCTGACGGACGCCCTGGCCGACGTCGACGCGGTCACCGGCGCCATGCCCAGCGCCCAGGTCTCGGTCCGCGTGGCGGACCTGTCCCTGATCGCCCGCACCATGACGGCCCTGCGTCGGCAGGCGCCGGCCACGCTCGCGGGCGAGCCGGTCACCGTGCGCCGGGACCTGGCCGCCGGCGGGGACGGGCTGCCGCCGACGGACGCGCTGCTGTTCGCCACCGACTCCGGCACCCGCGTGCTCGTGCGGCCCTCCGGCACCGAGCCGAAGCTCAAGTGCTACCTCGGCACCCGGGACGCCGACCCGGCCGCGGCCGCCGAGCGACTCGAGGTGCTGCGCGCCGAGGTGACGGCCCTCGTGGGCGGCTGAGCCTCGGTAGGCTGGCGGACATGACCGTCTCCCTCACCACCGCCGAGCTGGCGAAGTACATCGACGCGACCGCCCTGAAGGCCGACACCTCGGAGGCGGACGTGCGCCGCCTCGTGGCCGAGTCCCTCGAGGCCGGGGTCAAGAGCGTCTGCATCAACCCCGTGTGGGTGCCGCTGGTGGCCGCCGAGCTCGCGGGCTCGGACGTGCTGACCTGCACCGTGATCGGCTTCCCCCTCGGCGCCAACGCCTCGGAGGTCAAGGCCTTCGAGGCCCGGCAGGCGATCGACGCCGGCGCGGACGAGGTGGACATGGTCCTCGACGTCGCCGCGGCCCGTGCCGGGGACCGCGCCCGGCTCGTCGCGGACGTCCGCGCCGTGGCCGAGGCCGCGCACGCGGACGGCCCCGCAGGCGACGGTGGGGCGCTGCTCAAGGTGATCGTGGAGACCGCCCTGCTGGACGACGACGCGATCGTCCTGGCCTGCGAGGCCGCGGTCGAGGCCGGGGCGGACTTCGTGAAGACCTCCACGGGCTTCTCCACCGCGGGCGCCACCGTCGAGCACGTCGCGCTGATGCGCCGCACCGTGGGCGAGGGCATCGGCGTGAAGGCCTCCGGCGGGGTGCGCACCCGCGCGGACGCCCTGGCGATGATCGAGGCCGGTGCCACCCGGATCGGGGCCAGCTCCGCGCTTGCTATCCTGGGATCCGACTGACTCGCATCACTTCGGCCGGGCGTCCGCCCCGGCCGGGACCGCACCGAAGGAGCATCACGTGATCCGCAACGGCAAGGCCATCGACCACTCCAACGTGGGCGGCGTCTGGGGTTCCCTGATCGCCTTCATCGTCGCCTTCGGCGCGTTCCTCGGCTGCCTCTACGCCATGGGCTTCTGGTCGCTCGAGACGGTCTGGGTCCCCGGCCTGATCGCGCTGGCCCTGGCCACCGTGGCCTTCCTGATCCCCAAGGCGTTCCTGGGCCGCAGCGACACCGTGGACACCACCGCCATCCACACCCGTCCCGTCGTCGAGCACGCCGCCTCCGGCGCCCACGCCGTCGAGACCGGCGCCGCGCACCGCTGAGCCGTCCCGGAGCCGAGGATCGCTGACACCGGTCGTCCGGCCGCCGCGCGCCGAAGGGCGTCCACCCGCAACACGGGGGTGGACGCCCTTCGGCTTGTCTCCATCGCGGCGGTGGTGCTGGGTCACGCGTACCTGACGGACCTCACCTTCAGCCGGTACCTGGAGATCTGGCGGATGCCGCTGTTCTTCTTCCTCACCGGCTACTTCTGGACGCGCGGCCGCCCCTGGGCCACGGACGTGTGGGGCCGCTTCCGGAGCCTGATGGTGCCGTACCTGGTGTGGGCGGCGCTCATGTCCGTGGCCGCATTCGCGTGGTTCGCCGACGACCCCGACCTCCTGCGGCGCCTGATGCTCACCGGCTGGTACGGGGGCGCGGACCAGGAGCCCCCGTGGTGGGCGTTCTGGTTCATCTCCGTCCTGTTCTTCACCACGGTGCTGCGCCGATTCCTCGAGCGCTTCCCGTCCGCCGTCGCCTGGGCCGTGGGCCTGGCCGGGCTGGCGTGGGCCCACCTCGTGCCGGACTCCGCGATCGCCCGCACGCCTCTCGGCGTCGGGCTGGCCCTGCCGTGCCTGCTGTTCGTCCTCAGCGGCGAGATGTTCCGGCGCCGCGTCCAACCGCACGTGCGACGCCATCGGACGCTCATCGGCCTCGGCCTGGTGCTGCTCGGGATGGTCGCGGTCCGGCTGGGCCTGGAGCCGCCCAACATCAAGTTCGGCGGCTTCGGCACGCCGGTGCTCACCCCCGCCGTGGGCGTCCTGATGTCCGCGGGGATGGTGCTCGTGTTCGGTTCCACGGTGGAGAGGCTGCTGCGCTCCTTCGCCCGACGCACCGGGACGGGTCAGGCCCTGCGCCGCGCCATCACCGCCCTGGTCCGGACGGGCACGGTGGTGGTGCTGCTGCACGGCTGGGTGCTGATGTGGGTCACGCGCCACGGCGTGGAGGACAACGCCGCCAAGTTCGCCCTCGCGCTCGCCCTCAGCTGGCTGGCAGGCCTCGCCCTGCTCGCCACCCCCCTGTCCAAGCCGTTCACGGGGGCGCGCCGCCGCTGGCACCCGGTGCACCGCCTGCGACACGTGGAGCCCCCGCACCCCGTCACGTCCGCGCTGCCGCGCGTCCCGACCGCCTCGGAGAGGACACACCCATGAGCAGGGATCATCGCCCCCCGATCCGCAATCCGTTCCTGCCGCCGACGCCGGAGGAGCCCGAGGTGCCGGCCCGCGACGGCGGCCACCCGGCGGGTGACGGCGGCGACGCCGACGCCCCGGCGGCCTCCACGGCGCGGGAGGATCGCCTCGCCGAGTTCCGGCTCGGCCCGGCATTCCGCCCCCACCCGGCCGACCCCGCCACGCCGCGGCAGCGTGCGACGCCGACCGAGCGCACGGTGGCTCCCGCGCCCGTCAGGGCCGCTGAGCCAGCCTCGCCTGCCTCACCGGCCGACCGTGTCCCCGGCCCCCTGCCGAGCGCCCGCGTCCTCGTCGTATGCACGGGCAACATCTGCCGCTCCGCCTACGTGGAGTACGCGCTGCAGGCGCAGCTCAACGCCCTGCTCGGCGACCGGGGCCGCGCGGTGGTCACGAGCGCGGGCACGGAACCGAACCAGGCGCTGACCGTCCCCGGCCCGCTGCTCGACCTCGCGCCGAGCCGCCGAGTCCGCGCCGCGTTGACGCAGCATCGACCGCAGCAGCTGACCGGGCGTTCGCTGGCGGACCAGGACCTCGTCCTGACCGCGACGGACGACCACCTGGACGAGGTGCTGCGTGAGGACCCCGCGGCGGTGCGCCGGACCTTCACGATCCTCGGCATGGGCACCCTCCTGCGCGACCACGGCGAGGAGCTCGCCGCGGCGGTCCCTCCGGGCGCGGGCGTCACCGCGCTCGTCACGGCGCTGGCGGAGCTGCGCTCCCGCCTGATCGCCCAGGGGGAGCGACCGGACGCGGATCTGCCGGACCCGTTCCGCGGCCCCGCCGAGGGCTACGCCGCCATGGCGCAGACCGCGCACCCGATCGTCGAGCTGCTGGCGTGGGAGATCGCCCGGGCCCTCGACGGGGACCTCGTGGAGGAGGAGCCGACGGGCGCCTGACCGGCCGGCGTCAGAGATCGGGGACGGCGTGCCCGCCGGAGGACGGGGCGTGCTGCCCCCGGCGCGCCGCGGCCAGGACCCGACGACGGCGCCGCTCGAGCACCTCGCTCTCGAGCGGGGCGTCCCGCTCGTCGAGCCAGAGGGTCACGCCGGCGGCGACGACGAGCATGCTCGGGATCGTGATGAACACCTCGCCCAGCTGCGTCGCGGAGACGAACACGACGACGGCCGCCGCCTCCACCGCCACGCGCGAGGGGGTGCGCAGCCGGGCGCTGAACAGGCGCAGCCCGAAGAACGCGTAGGCGCCGAGGACGGCGAGGAGGAGCACGACGCCGCCCTCGGTGTAGAGGCCCGCGTAGGAGTTGTGGTAGTGCCACGTGGCACCGCCGAAGTCCACGTACGCCGTGGTGAGGCCCCGGCCGTACCACGGCGTCTCCGCGACGCGCACGGCCGTCTCGGCCTGGATGTTCGAGCGCAGCCAGTCCGTGCCGGTGCGGTCCGCGAAGAAGGCGATGCGGGCCAGGTTCTCCTCGGCGAACGCGACCGCCCAGGCGAGGACCGCCAGCAGGACCAGGCGCAGACCCGCCCCCATCCGCGGCGTCAGCCAGAGCCACAGGACGGCGCAGGCGAAGCCCGCCATGGAGGTGCGGGAGCCCGTGAGGACGACGCACACCGCGGCGGCGACGAGCAGGATCAGCTTCCACCGCCGCGTCCGCACGAGGGCGAGCGCCAGGACCGGCATGGCCGCGTAGTAGAGGCCCGCCACGTTCTTGTCCGCGAGGATGCCGGTCAGGAAACTGCCGTAGGGCGCGGGGACGAGGCCGGCGTAGAAGAGGGGCACGTTCAGGGCCATGGCGGCGCCGAGCCCGACGGCGAGCGAGCGCAGGCTGAGCCGGCCGCCGGCGATGCAGCCGACGAGCCCGACGAGGGCCGCCATCCGCACCCACCGGCGCAGCCATTCCAGGTCCGGGATGCCCTGGGACACGGAGACGACCGCGAGGAACAGCAGTACGGCGGCGGCGAGCACGGCGGTCAGCCCGAGGGCGGAGACATCGCGGCGGGACCGTCGGCACAGCGCCAGGCCCAGCAGCAGGAGCATGCCCGCCTCGTTCAGCGGGAGCGCCACGGGGCCGAGGGGGACGCTGAACGCCTCCATGGCCAGCAGGGCCCCGAGCAGCAGTTCGGGGATGCGCAGGGGCTCGCGCGGGACGGCGGCGTCCTGGTCGGCCGACCACACGGACGTGCCGCGGGCGGCGGCGCGGGCGTGCTTCTCCCGTTCCGTCTGCAGGGCCACGTAGCGGGGGTCGGAGTGCCGCGGTCCGTGCGCGCCGTGCCCCACCGTCATGACCGCTCCTCCGTCGCCCTGCCGGGGCGCGTCTCCGCCCCACGCCCAGCGTAGACGAGTGCGGCAGAACGGGCTGTCCCGCTTGTTAGAGTGAGCTGAGTCGCTGCCCTCCGATCCTGGGACACCATGAACATCATCGATTTCCTTCGTGTGCTGCGTGCGAACCGCCTGGTGATCCTGGGGTGCGCCGCCCTCGGCCTGGCGCTGGGCGTCCTCTACTCGCTGCTGCAGCCCACGCTGTACACCGCCACCTCGACCGCGTTCGTCACGGTGGAGGGGGAGGCGAGCATCTCCGGCACCGAGACCGCCCAGACCCGCGCCCAGTCCTACATCCCGCTGATCAACAGCCGCACGGTCCGCGAGCGGATCGCCGCCGAGGGCCTGGACACCGCCGGCGCGACCTTGAGCGCCGCCCTGGTGCCGAACTCCAACCTCATCACGGTGTCCGCCGTGGCCCCCGATGCGCAGCAGGCCGCCGCGCTGGCCAACGGGGCGCTCGTGGCGACCGCCGACGTGGCGAACGAGCTCGATCCGACGTCCAACGTCAAGGTCACGGCCATGGAGGACGCCCTCGCGCCGGCCGCGCCCTCGAGCCCGGACCGCGTCCGCCACCTGCTGTATGGCCTGGGCGCAGGTCTGGTCCTCGGCCTGATCGTCGCGTTCCTGCGGCGGCTGCTGGACGTCAACGTGCGGACGACCACGGACGCCCAGGTGGCGGGCGGGGCGGGCCTGCTCGGCGCCATCCCCCTGGACCCCAGCATGAAGGCGGACCGCACGGCGCCGATGGCGCCCCTCTCCCCCCGCGCGTCGGAGGCGGTGCGTCAGCTGCGGACCAACCTGCGGTTCGCTGCGGTGGACGATCCGCCCCGCACCATCGCGTTCACCAGCTCGAACCCCGGCGAGGGCAAGTCGACGGTGATCGGCAACCTGGCCCTGACCGTGGCGGCCGCCGGCCAGCCGGTGATCCTCATCGACGCCGATCTGCGTCGCCCCCGTCAGGCAATGCAGTTCGGCGTCGACGGCCGCGTGGGTCTGTCCGAGGTCCTCAACGGGGACGTCGCCCTCCAGGACGTGCTGATCCCCGTGGGCGAGGACGGGTTGCTCCTCCTGCCTGCCGGCCGCACTCCCCCGAACCCGTCCGAACAGCTCGGCTCCGAGCGGATGAGGGACCTGCTCACCGCCCTCGCCGAGACGCACATGGTGCTCGTGGACGCCCCGCCCGTGCTGCCCGTCACGGACTCCACCCTGCTCGCCACGGCGGTGGACGGCACCGTCCTGGTGATCCGCCACGGCAAGACCCGCAAGGAGCACCTCGAGGTGGCCCGGGACATGCTCGCGGGCGTCAACGCCCGGGTGCTCGGCGTCGTGCTCAACGGCACCCCGGCCTCCGGTGTGGGCTCGGACTACTACGGCGGGGGCTACGGCGCGGACGGCGGCAGCTACGACGTCTACTACCAGGCGCCCCGGGACGCCGCCGAGGCCGCGGCCGGGACCGCGGGCGACACGTCACGACGCTGACCGCGCCCGGCCGCAGGGCCAGGTCGTCGCATCGACGACGCGGGCCCGGGGATGCAGAAGGGCCCCGCCTCTGAGGAGGCGGGGCCCTTCGTGGTGGTGCTCAGATGATCAGCACTTCGCCGAGGGCGGGGTGGTCTGGAAGCAGTTGCTGAACTCGACGACGCCGTCGTTGCAGAGATCGGCACCCTCGGGAGCACCCGTCGGCAGGGCCAGCTGCAGCTTGCCCTTGACGCAGCCGGACTCCTGGGCCGAGTTGCCGGTGTTGTTGGCCACGTAGAAGTAGGTCTTGGACTGGCCCGGCTGCAGGAGCAGCTTGGGGTCCATGGCGGCCAGTCGCTTGCCTCCCCTGCACGGGCTGTCGGTGTAGAGACGCGCCTCGCCGCCCCGGGTGGGGTCGCCCTCGAACTCCACGGTCACCGTGCCCGGGTTGACGTACACGGGGGTGGGCGACGTGTTGGTGATGGTGATGGTGAAGCCGTAGCCGTGCTTGATGCCGTCGGGGCCACTGCCACCGGGGAACTTGACCGCGGCGCCCGGCACGGCCGAGACGCAGCCGGTGGGCGAGGCCGCGGCGAAGGGGGCGGCGGCCACGGCGGCGACGGCCGGGACCGACCACGCGATGCCGGCGGTCACCTTGCGACGGGAGAGGGTGGAGGTGTTCTTCTGCATGGCTTCACTCGTTTCGAGTCGAGGTGTGGCTTTCGCGCCCGAACGGGGTCACGCGAGTGGACGGAGCACCGCGGGATACTCGGTGAGCATCGGCTGTGGAACTCTCCAGCTGAGTGTAGATGGGCCGCACAGCTCATTGCCAGCCCTCTCGCACATTCCTGGCGGGCGCGCCGCGTCGTGGCTCCCGGGACCATGCGGATCTCCTGCCACCGGTCCATGAATTCACCCGAAGTTCAACCTCGCCCAACAACGTATCAAGCACAGTCGACGACGGCCCTCCTTTCGCTCGACTAAGCTCGCGGCCATGGGGGAACATGCGACGGGACAGCGACCGGCCGCCCCGCCGTCCCTGGACCTCGAGGTCCGCGTCCGCCTCGCTCACGCCCGCATCACGCATCTGCTGGACCGGGCCGGCATCCGCGGCCTGCATCTCAAGGGCTACGCCACCGAGCCCGGCGTCTACCCCGACCACCGCCGCAGTTCGGACGTGGACCTGCTGGTCCCTCCGGCCGATGCCGACGCCGTCATCGCACTCCTGGGCTCCCACGGCTGGGAACCGGTCGCCACCTTCTCTCAGGGGTCGATCTTCCAGCACGCGGCCACGCTCTGGCACGACCAGCTGGGGTACGTGGACGTGCATCGGCTCTTCCCCGGCCTCGGCGCGTCCCCCGAGGCGGCCTTCGACGCCCTGTGGTGCGAGCACATCCACCTCGTGATCGCCGGCCGGTCTGTCCCGGTGCCGAGCCCGCGCCATCAGCGGCTCGTCGTGATCGTCCACGCGGCCCGCGACCCGTTCCGCGGTGGCCTCGACGTCCGGCACATCCGGGAGTCCCTCCCCGCCGAGAGCTGGGCCGCCCTGCGCGAAGAAGCCCACCGGCTGGACGCGGGTGCGGCCTGGCACGTCGCCACGGGCGAGGCCGCCGACGGCGCCGACACCCGGCAGCTGACCCTCTTCGCGGCGCTGCACGAGAGCCAGAGCGGTCTCGAACTGTTCCGCACCCGGTGGCAGTCCGCCGCCACGGTGCGGGAGCGGGCCGCCCTCGTGGCGCGCACGATCCCGGTGAACCGCCCCCATCTGCAGATGCGCCTGGGCCGGCCGGTCACCCGCGCGGACCTGTGGCGCGAGCAGGGCGCCCGGCTCGGCGCGCTCGCCGGCTGGGCCTGGACGAAGGCGGTGCGCCGTGACCGTTGAGACCACCGAGGGCTGGGCCCTCGCCCCCGACATCGCGTGGGCCCGCACCGCCGGCGGCCAGACCGCCGTCATGACGCTCGAGGCCGGTCAGCCGCTGCTGTTGAGCGCCTCGGGCGACGTGATCTGGGACGTCCTCGTGGGCGGCCGCACCCCGGCGGACGACCTGGTCGCGGATCCGCCGGCGCCGCTGTCGACGACGGACGTCACGGTCCAGGTGGCGGAGGCGTTCGGCCTCGACCCCGCCGACGTCGCGGCCGACGTCCACGCCTTCCTCGAGATGCTCGAGGCGCACGGCGTCCTCGTCCGCGTGCGGACGGCCTGACCCGGCTCAGCCCTCCGGCGCGAAGATCGCGTCGACCACCTGCTGCGCCCACTCGAGCAGCGGGACGTCCACGAGATCCTGACCCATGACCGGCTTGGTCTTGGGACGCGGGATGAGGACGCCGTTCAGGGCCGGCTTGACCTGGGCGCCCTTGTACATGCGGGTCAGGCGCATCTGGCGGGACTCCGGCAGGTCCGCGGCGGGGCCGAACTTCACGTTCTGCCCCAGCAGCATGACCTCGGTGACGCCCGCGGCTCGCGCCCGGTTGCGGAACCGGGCGACGGCGACGAGCGCCTCCACCGGCTCCGGCAGCGGGCCGTACCGGTCCTTGAGCTCCTCCACCACGGCGTCCACGGCGGCGTCGTCCGCGGCCTGGGCGAGGTTGCGGTACATCTCCAGGCGCAGCCGCTCCCCCGGCACGTAGTCGTGCGGCAGATGGGCGTTGACCGGCAGCTCCACCTTCACCTCGGCGGGCGCGGTGTCCTCCTCGCCCTTGAAGTCGGCCACGGCCTCGCCCACCATCCGCAGGTAGAGGTCGAAGCCCACGCCGGCGATGTGGCCGGACTGCTCCCCGCCCAGCAGGTTGCCGGCGCCGCGGATCTCGAGGTCCTTCATGGCCAGCTGCATGCCCGCGCCGAGCTCGTTGTGGGTGGCCACGGCCTTGAGGCGTTCGAGGGCCACCTCGCCGAGGGGCTTCTGCGGGTCGTACAGGAAGTACGCGTACGCCCGCTCGCGGCCACGGCCCACGCGGCCGCGCAGCTGGTGCAGCTGCGAGAGGCCGTAGCGGTGGGCGTCCTCCACGATCAGGGTGTTGGCGTTGGCGATGTCCAGGCCGGTCTCGATGATCGTGGTGGAGACGAGCACGTCGAACTTCCGCTCCCAGAAGTCCACCATGATCTGCTCGAGCCGGGCCTCGCTCATCTTGCCGTGGGCGACGGCGATCCGCGCCTCCGGCACCAGCTCGGCGATGCGCTTGGCCACCTTGTCGATGGTGGTGACGCGGTTGTGCACGTAGAACACCTGACCCTCGCGCATCAGCTCGCGGCGGATGGCCGCGGTGACCTGCTGGTCCGAGTACGGGCCCACCGAGGTGAGCACCGGGTGGCGCTCCTCCGGGGCGGTGGCCAGCGTGGAGGTCTCGCGGATGCCGGTGAGGGACATCTCGAGGGTGCGCGGGATGGGCGTGGCGGACATGGCGAGCACGTCCACGTTGGTGCGCATCTTCTTCAGCGCCTCCTTGTGCTCGACGCCGAAACGCTGCTCCTCGTCCACGATCACCAGGCCCAGGTCCTTGAACTGCACCTGGTCGGAGAGCAGCCGGTGGGTGCCGATCACCACGTCCACCTCGCCGTGCGCGAGCCCCTCGATGACCTCCTTGGACTCCTTGGCGGTCTGGAACCGGGAGAGCGCGGCCACCTTCACGGGGAAGCCGGCGAACCGGTCGGAGAACGTCTGGTGGTGCTGGCGGGCGAGCAGCGTCGTCGGGACGAGGACGGCCACCTGCTTGCCGTCCTGCACCGCCTTGAACGCGGCGCGCACGGCCACCTCGGTCTTGCCGAAGCCGACGTCGCCGGAGACGAGCCGGTCCATGGGGACGGCCGCCTCCATGTCCTTCTTGACGTCCTCGATGGTGGTCAGCTGATCCGGCGTCTCGATGAACGGGAACGCCTCCTCCAGCTCGCCCTGCCACGGGGTGTCCGGGGCGAACGCGTGGCCGCGCGAGGCCATGCGGGCCGAGTACAGGCGGATGAGCTCGCCGGCGATCTCGCGGGTGGCGCGCTTGGCCTTGGACTTGGTCTGCGCCCAGTCCGAGCCGCCCATCTTGGACAGCGACGGCGTCTCCCCGCCCACGTAGGAGGAGATCAGGTCGAGCTGGTCGGTGGGCACGAACAGCCGGTCGCCGGGGGCGCCGCGCTTCGAGGGCGCGTACTCAAGTACGAGGTACTCGCGGTAGGACTCCTCGGCGCCGGGGGCGGTGCGCGGACCGCCGGTCACCTTGCGGCGCTGCAGCTCCACGAAGCGGGCGATGCCGTGCTGGGAGTGCACCACGTGGTCGCCGGGCTGCAGGGTCAGCGGGTCGACGGCGTTGCGCCGCTTCCGGGCCAGCCGCGCTCCGGGGGCGCGCGTGCCCGCGGTGCGGTGCCGGCCGAACAGGTCGTGCTCCGTGATCAGGGCGATCTGCGCGTCCGGGATCGTGAAGCCGGAGCCGACGGGCGCCGTCGCGATGGAGACCCGCCCCGGGGCGAGGTCCGCGGGCAGGGGCCCGTCCACCACGGAGGCCGTGAGGCCGGCCTCCGCGTTGAGCTCGGCGAGACGGCGGGCGGAGCCGGGGCCGTCGGTGAGGACCACGGCATGCCACCCCTCCGCGAGCCGGACGCGGGTGTGCGCGACCATGGCCTCGATGTCGCCCGAGAAGGTCTGCGCGACGCCGAGCGTGGCGCGCAGGGTGGCGGCGTCGGGCAGCAGCTCCTCGTCCGAGACCAGCGCGGTGACGGACCAGAACCCCTGGTCCTGCTCGAGGGCGGCCGCGCGGAGTTCGGCCACCGTGAGGAAGCCTCCCGCGGCGGACTGGTCCGCCCCGGCCACGTCCACCGGGGCGACCGCGCCCTGCGCGGCGCCGGCCCACGCGGCCTGGAGGAACTCCTCATTGGTGGCCAGCAGGTCGTCGGCGCGGCCGCGCAGGCGCTCGGGCTCCACGAGGACGGTCAGCGAGCCTGTGGGCAGCATGCGGGGCAGCGACGTCATGGCCTCGGCCAGCAGCGGGGAGAGGGACTCCATGCCCTCCACGGCCACGCCCTCGGCGATCCGGTCCAGCATGTCCGCGGCGGCGGGCATGGCCGGGATCAGCTCCTTCGCGCGCCGGCGCACGTGGTCCGTGATCAGCAGCTCGCGGCACGGGGGCGCGTACAGCTCGGAGGGGTGGCCCGAGCCGTCCTCCGTGGTGTCCTCGAGGGAGCGCTGGTCCGCCACGGAGAACCAGCGCATCTGCTCCACCTCGTCGCCGAAGAACTCGATGCGCACGGGGTAGTCCTCGGTGGGCGGGAACACGTCGATCAGCCCGCCGCGCACGGCGAACTCGCCGCGTCGGCTGACCATGTCCACGCGCGAGTAGGCGGCGTCCGCGAGCGCGGCCACCACGCCGTCGAAGTCCCGTTCCTCTCCGGTCCGCAGGGTCACCGGGCTCAGCTCGCCGAGCCCGGCCACGAGGGGCTGCAGCACGGCGCGCACGGGGGCGACGACGATGCGCAGCGGGCCCTCCGCGTGCTCCTCCGGGTGGGCGAGGCGGCGCAGCACGGCCAGGCGCGCGCCCACGGTGTCCGAGCGCGGGGACAGGCGCTCGTGGGGCAGCGTCTCCCAGGACGGGAACAGCGCGGCGGCGCCGGCGGGGGCCCAGGCGGCGAGGTCGGTCACGAGGTCCTCGGCCTCGCGGGTGGTCGCGGTGACCACGAGGACGGCGGCGCGCTCGCCGTGGCCCTCGGCCAGCGCCTCGGCCAGGACGGTCAGCAGGGGCGCGCGGGCGCCGTCGGGCAGACCGATCTCGAGTTCGACGCCTCGGGACTCGAGCGGCCGGGAGGCGGAGGCGGCGGCCGCCTCGAGCGCGCGTTCGGCGCGCAGGCGCGGCAGCAGCGGGGCGAGGACGGGGGTGGTCTCGGGGGCGCTCATGCGCGGACCTCCGGGGTGGCGGTGGAGCCGTCCGTGGCGGCGGGCAGTTCGGCGGTCATGATCTCCCGGATCTCTTCGAGGAAGGCGAGGACGTCGTCGGCGCCGCCCACCGGGCCGCCGGCGGTGAGCCGGTCCGTGCCGAGCAGCACCGCGGTGGGGAACGAGTGCAGGCCGAGGGCCTGCGAGGCGGCGCCGGCCGGGTCGGCGAGCACGAGCGACGCGTCGACGGCGCCGCTGCGGATCGCCCCCTCGGCGCCGGGGGCGTGCTGGGGCATGAGGACCCGCAGCCGGACCGGCCCGAGCGCGTCCTTGAACTCGTCCAGCCGTTCGATCACCCGCGCGCAGGAGCCGCACCCCGTGGACAGGCGCAGGGCCACCACGGCCCCGTCCGCGACCAGCCGGTGCAGACCGATGTACTCGCCGTCCGCGACCACGACGGCGTCCGGGAACGGGTGGCGTTCGGGCTCGGCGCCGTCGGCCGGGTCGACGGCGGCCGGGGCCTCGGGCGTGGGCGTCGCCGGGGCGGCGTCGGGTGCGGCCGGGACGGACTCGCGCCCGGCCAGGAACGCGGCGGTCGCGAGCAGCACGGACACGAGCAGGGCCCACGCCCACGCCCCGGCGCCGAAGGCGGTGAGAGGCTGCCAGGCCAGGCCCGCGCCGTGCACCGCCAGCGAGACGATCCCCTCGGCCAGGGCCAGGACGGCGAGGGCCAGGAAGACGACGTTGCGGACCACGGTGGTGCGGGAGATCGGGGCGGCCGAGGCCTCGCCGAAGCAGCCGCACGAGACGCCGTCGTCCTGGGCCCGGACCACGAGCGCGAGGAAGGCGGCGAAGAGGGCCACGGCCGCCAGGCCGACGACGGGACGCAGCGGGGTGAAGGGCTGCAGGAGGGCGGCGGCGAGCAGCAGCTCGAGCCAGGGGAACGCACGCGCCAGGGCGGGGGCCGCGAACGGGCGGGGCACCCTGAGTCGGGTGAATGTGGCCTGCACGTCCTCGCCGGAACGGAGTTTCGCCGTCCCGCTCAGGAGCATGATGAGGGCCACGGCCCAGAGTGCCGACATGGCGGACACACCTTCCAGGGGGTTCACGAGGGGTCGCGCGGCCGGTCCCGGCACCGTGCACGGGACCCGGGTCGCGGAGGCCAGCATATAAGGTGAGGGATGGACGCCCATCGCCGTCGGCGAACCGGTGCCGGCTCTCTCACGGCCCACCGGGCGCGGCCCGACTTGACCCCGAGGAGACACCGTGGCCTTTTCCGCTCAGCAGTCCATCCCGCACCCGCCGGCGGCCGTGGCAGCCGCCCTGGCGTCCGAGGACTTCCACCGTTCCGTGGTCGAGTCCTTCGGCGGCTCCCTGGTCTCGTTCTCCGTCGAGGGCTCCCCGGAGGGCCCGATGACCGTCACCGCCGTGCGCTCCCTGCCCGCGGACCGCATCCCGGATCGTGTCCCGGACATGGCCCGCAAGCTCATCGGCTCCGCCCTCCAGGTGGAGCAGGTGGAGCGGTGGGACGCGCCCGCCGCGGACGGCTCCCGCGCCGGCACCACCACCATCACCGTGCCCTCCGCCAAGGCGACGGCGGACGGCGCCCTCCGCCTGACCGCCGCCGGTGAGGGCTCCCAGTTCTCCGTGGACGGCACCCTCGTCTGCCGGATCCCGCTGGTGGGCTCGAAGCTCGCGGCGAAGGCCGAGCCGATGGTCGGCAAGGTCGTCAATCGTCAGGCCCGGGCGCTGTCCTCGTGGCTCGAGCGTGACGGCGGAGCCGCGCGCGGTTGATCTCGTTCTCCCGTCGCCCGGTCCCGACGAGCCCGTCTCCGCCGGCCCGGCGGGGGCGTCGGGCGCTGCCGGCGCCGGACGCCGTGCTCATCGTGTGCACCGGCAACGTGTGCCGCTCGGCCTATGCGAGCCGGGCCCTGCAGGGACGGCTGGCGGCTCTGGTCCCCGGCCGGGTGGAGGTCGGCAGCGCCGGCTCCCAGCCGAACCAGGCCCTGACGGTGCCCCCGCCGCTCGTGCGGCTCGGCGCCGAGGCCGGTGTCGCCGGCCTCGCGGACCACCGGCCCGCCGCGCTGCAGCCGTTCATGGTCGCGGAGGCAGATCTCGTGTTGGCGGCGGCTCAGGAGCACATGCGCTTCGCGCTGCGGGAGGTGCCGCAGGCCGTCGCGCGGGTGTTCACCGTACTGGAACTCGCAGCGCTGGTCCGCATCTTGGACGCGCGGAACGGACGGGACTGGATCCCCGCGGGCCGAGGAGTGCGTGCCTTCGCGGCGGAGGCAGCCCATCACCGGGCCCTCGCACGGTCGACCACCCAGCCCCTCGACGTCGTGGACCCGTTCCGCGGGCCGGTGGAGGGGTACGCGGAGATGATCCGGATCATGGATCCCGCACTGGAGACCATCGCGGATGCCCTGGCCCGTGCCGTGACCCCGACCCCCTGAGCGTGGGGCTGCGTCCCCGTCGAGGACGCCCGCGGGGCGGGAGGTCAGTGGAACGCCTGCTGGGCGGGCTCGAGCCCGTCCGTGACGAGCTTCTCGACGGCGTCCGCCGCGCGGTCCACGTGCAGCGGCAGTGCGTCCTGCTCGGGCTTGGTGAAGGGGCGCAGCACGAAGTCGGCCACGTCCATGCGCCCCGGGGGTCGGCCGATGCCGACGCGCACGCGGGCGTAGTCCTTCGTGCCGAGGGAGGCGGTGATGGACTTCAGGCCGTTGTGGCCGCCCTCTCCCCCGCCGCGCTTGAGGCGCAGGGTGTCGAACGGGATGTCCAGCTCGTCGTGGACCACCACGAGGTCCTCGGGGCCGATCCCGTAGAAGGACGCCAGCGCGGAGACGGGGCGTCCGGAGACGTTCATGTAGCCGGTGGACTTCGCGAGCACGACCCGCGGTCCCCCGATGCCGAGGCGGCCCGTGGCCACCACGACGCCGGCCCGGTGGCGGGTGAACCCGACCCCCATGCGGGAGGCGAGCTCATCCGCCACCATCTGGCCGACGTTGTGACGGGTGCGCTCGTACTCGGGCCCGGGATTGCCGAGCCCGACGATGAGCGTGGTCCCCGTCGTCACGGCGTGATCAGTCCTCGGAGCCCTCGGACTCGCCCTCGGCGGGCTCGCCCTCAGCGGACTCGGCGGCCTGCTCCTCCTGCACGGACTCGTCGCCGAGGTCCTGCTCGACGACCTCGCTGACGGTGGCGATGACGATGTCGTCCTCGAGCTGCAGGGTGGCGCCGGCGGGGACCTGCACGTCCGTGGCGTACACGTGGTCGCCGGCCTCGCGGCCCTCGATGGAGATGGTGACGGCCTCGGGCAGGTCGGTGGCCTCGGCCTCGACCGGCACGGTGACGTAGTCCAGCACGTAGTCGTTGCCGGGGGCGACCTCGCCCTCGACATGCACGGTGACCTCGACGATGACCTTCTCGCCGCGGCGGACCTCGATGAGGTCCAGGTGCTCCACGGTGTCCTTGATGGCGTGGCGCTGGATGTCCTTGGGCAGGACCAGGTGCTCCTCGCCGGCCTCGTTCACGACGGTGAGCAGGGCGTTGGGGTTGCGGACGGCCAGGGTGGTCTCCTGGGCCGGCAGCAGCAGGTGCACGGGATCCTGGCCGTGGCCGTAGACGACGGCGGGGATCAGGCCGGCACGGCGGGCCTGGCGGGCGGCACCCTTGCCGAAGTCGGTGCGGCGGGTGACCTTGATCTTGAGCTGGTCAGACATGATGCGTCCTCCTGTGGGGGTCTCGGCCGCGCAGCCGGGGGCGGCGCGGGATGCGGCCAGGAGGGGGCTTCAGTGCCGCAGCGGGCCAGCATGCTGACACGCGGCGGCGGCCTCGTCGATCACGGAGCGCGCGCTCCCTCGCCTGGGCAACCTGGACAGGATAGCACCGGTGATGCTCGTCGCGCTCAGCGGTTCGCTCGTCGGGACCGCTCCACGATGCGGTCCAGCTTCCGGCGGTGGGCCCGGTCCTTCGCGGGTGCGCCATGGGATTCGTCACTCTCCTGGGCGCTCAGCAGCAGGCCGCAACCGAGGACGACGGCACCGAAGATCGTGATGAACACCTCACCCAGCTGGAGGGAGGTCACCAGGATGATGAGCGCGGCCCCCTCGACAGCCACGCGGGACGGCGAGCGGTGCGTCCGGGCGAAGGGCCGCAGGCACAGCCAGAGGTAGGCGCCGACCACGACGACCAGGAACGGCCAGCCGCCCTCCACGAGGAGCCCCAGGTAGGAGTTGTGGAAGAACATGGTCACGCCGTCCAGCTCCACGAAGGCCGTGGAGAGGCCCTGGCCGAAGAAGGACGTGTCCGCGACCTTCTCCGCGGACGCCTCCTGGATCTGCGCACGGAACCAGTCCGTGCCCGTGCGGTCTCCGAAGATGCCGAGGTCGGCCAGGTTCTCCTCGGCCCAGCTGACGAACCAACCCATGACGACCCCCAGTGCGATACGCAGGACCCGCCCCAGGTAGGGGCTCACGAGGATCCACACGACCGCGCAGAGCAGCGCGGCCATCGAGGTTCGCGAGCCGGTGAGGAAGGTCAGGGCGGCACCGGCACCCAGCACGAGGAGTTTCGGGCCCATGCGCTGCATGGTGGCCACGAGCAGCACCGGCAGGAGCGCATAGAAGAGGCCGGAGACGTTCTTGTCCCCCAGGAAGCCGGTGAGGTAGCCCCCGTAGGTGTCCGGGGCCAGGCCCGCGTAGAAGAGGGGCACGTTGATCAGTGCACCGACCGTCATCCCGTAGAGGATGCCCTTGATGTCGATCCGCTCGCTGGCGATGGCGTAGATCAGCAGGATCAGGAGCGTGATCCTCGTGGCGCGACGCGTGGGGTCGAGGTCGTTGTGCACGGTCACCGCGACGAGATACGCCACCAGGGCCAGTGCGACGAGGGCCAGCACGCCGTAGTGGGAGAGGTCCCGGCGGGGCTGCCGGAATGAGGCGAGGAGCAGCAGAAGGATGGCGGAGAACTCCGCGAACGGGATCGGCAGGCCGGGAGCGGTGAACGCGTCCATCACCAGGCCGATGGCCAGCACGGCCTCGAACAGCCGCGGTGAGGCCGGCGTGACCAAGGGGTTCCACGGGGAGCGGGTCCACGCGGCCTGACCGTCCGGGACGAGGCCGAGTGAGGCGTGACGCCTGGCAGGCCGGGCCTCGGGTGGCGCGACGGCCCCCATGGCGCGGGCAGCCGTCCGGTCACGGGGCGTGCTCGGGCGCATGGTGCGGAACCTTTCGTGGACGCCGGGCAATACTCGGCTCAGCGTAGCGCGGTGGCGGGCCTCGTCCTCGGGGCCTCAGAGCGCACGGTGGGTGTTGGTACCGTGGACCTGTGCGTTTCCTGGCCACAACGGCCCGCGCATCCCCGTCCATGACCCCCGAGGTGCCCCGTGACGATCGTCGACTTCTTCCGCCTCCTGCGCGCCAACCTCCTGCTGCTCCTGGCAGCAGCCCTCGTGGGGGGTCTGTTGGGTTGGGGCTACTCCGCACTGCAGCCCCGGATCTACGCGTCCGAATCTCAGGGGTTCCTCGCCGCCCGGGCTGCAGATCAGAGCCTCATCACCAGCAACCTGCCCGCCGAGAGCCGGGCTCAGGCCTACGTCGCCCTGATCAACAGCGAGGCCGTGCGTGAACGCGTGGCACAGGACACGGGGCAGGACGGCGACGGCTCGCTCTCCGCGGTGCTCGTCCCCGAGTCCAGCATGATCAAGGTGACCGCCACCTCGACGGATCCCGAGACCGCCGCGCAGCTGGCGAACAGTGCACTGCAGGCGACGGCGGACGTGGCGGCGGACGTGGACAAGAACAGCCCGTTGGAGGTCGTGCCGCTGTCCGACGCCCGCGTGCCCTCTGCCCCCGTGAGCCCTGACACCCGGCGCAACGTCCTCTTGGGCGTCGTGGCCGGACTGGGTGCGGGACTCGCCATCGCCGTGCTCCGTCGTCTCCTGGACGTGAAGGTGCGCAGCCGCGCCGACGTGAAGGAGATCACCGGCGCCGGCGTCATCGGGGCCGTCCCGGAGAACGCGTCCCTGACCCGCACGGGCGAGGAGGCCGTGGAACTCGACCCCCGGGCCGGCGAGGCCATCCGGGCGCTGCGCACCAATCTCAAGTTCGTCTCCGTCGACGAGCCGCCCCGCGTCGTCTCGTTCACGAGCGCGGACCCCTCCGAGGGCAAGTCGACGGTCGCGTCGAACCTGGCCCGCGCCCTGGCCCTGGCCGGCGAACGGGTGCTCGTGGTGGACGCCGACCTGCGGCGGCCCCGGCAGCACGACCTCTTCCAGGTGGCGGGCGACGTGGGCCTGTCCGAGGTGCTGGCCGGTGAGGTGCAGCCGGACGACGCCCTCGCGGCCACCGGCATCCCGAACCTCACGCTGCTCCCCGCCGGCCGGACGCCCCCGAACCCGTCGGAGCTGCTGGGCTCGAAGCGCATGCGGGCCCTGCTGAAGCTGGCGTCGGAGGACTTCTTCGTCATCGTCGACTCCCCTCCCCTGCTGCCCGTCACGGACGGCTCGCTCCTGGCCACCGCCGTGGACGGGACTGTGCTCGTGGTGCGTCAGGGGCGGACCCGCAAGGACCACCTGGAGGCGGCTGTGGAGAATCTCGCCGCGGTGGACGCGCATCTGCTGGGCGTCGTCATGAACGGCGTCGCGCGCTCCCAGCGCGGCGGCGGCTACTCCTACGGCTACGGGTACGAGAGCACGTACCACAAGTCCCATGACAAGTACCTGCAGGGAACCGGCAAGGGCGGAAAGAAGTCCCGTCGGGCCGCACGGGCGAAGAAGGGCTGACGCCAGTCCCCTCCACACGCTGGGGCCCCGCACCTTCCGGTGCGGGGCCCCACTACGTCTGTGCGAGCCGGCCAGTACTGGCGGCGGCCCCGTCGATCACGGAGCGCGCGCTCCCTCGCCTGGGCAACCCCGACAGGACACCACCCGCACGACGGGGGCGGGTGGCCCGGTTCAGCTGCTCAGCTGCTGCAGATCTGCCGTGGCTTCGGCGTCCGGCGTGACCGCCATGCGCCCCTGAGCGCCGGGAACGTAGGGGCCGCTCGGCCCGTTGCGGCGTTCGAAGCTGAGTGTCATCGGCTGCTGCGGCCCGGTGGGCCCGTCCGGGTCCACAGTGATCTCCCGGTACGTCCAGTAGTCCAGGGGCAGGCAACGGCTATTCTCCCACATGGAGAAGTTGACGGCCTTCACATGGAAGGTCTCGAGGTACAGCCGCCCGTCACTACGGACGTCCGCCGGGTCAATGGTGCCGGTGTACGTCCAGGTGTAGGGGGTGTACTTGAAACCGTCGGCCTTCGTCTGCGGAGCACCCGTCACGGGGCCTGACCACTTCGTCGAATGCCCGGTGGCCGCCTGCCAGGTGATCGTGTTCTGCGCCACGTGGTCGCCACGCACCCAGTAGACCAGCTTGGCGCCGCTGTAGCTGGCGTCCTTCGAGACGTCATAGAGGTAGAGCCCCCAGGGCGCGCCATCGGGAGTGGCACCCCCACGAGTGGGCGCCGAGTTCACCTCGAGAGAATAGCGGCAACCGCCATGATTAGTTGTCGTGTTCAGCACCCAGCCGTTGATGCCGGGATCCTTGCGCAGCGAAGCGGCGAAGGACGGTGCCGCCGAGACCATGGCGACGGCGGGGACAGACCAGGCCAGACCGGTGGCGACGGCGCGTCGACTTGGGCCTGACGCGGTGGTGTGAGCAGAGCGAGCGTTCATGACGGGGCCTTTCAGGGAGACTACGTGTGCCTGATGTATTTCCGCTGTGCAGACACGTCCAGGGCAAGAATATCAGCGTGTGCCACCCGTCATTTCTGACAGGTGGTCTCGCAGGCGGTCGCGCTGGTCCGGGGCGGTGTAGCCGACGGCGGCCAGGGGCCCGAGGTCGAGCGCGCTGTTGGTCGGCCGCGGGGCCACGCCCTCCTTGCCGGCCATGTACGCGGCGGTGGTCGTGGCGGAGACGCGCGCGGCGTCGTGGCCGGTGTCCTCGAAGACCCAGCGGGCGACGTCGTGCCAGGTGACCACGTCGCCGCTGTTGGTCATGTGGAACGTGCCCGTGGGCGCATCCGTGGTGACCAGGTGCAGCAGGGCGTCGGCGAGGTCGTCGGCGAAGGTGAGGCGGCCGTGCTGGTCGGCGACGACGGCCGGGTCGATCCCGCGCTTGGCGAGGGACGCCATCGTGGCCACGAAGTTCTTCCCCTCTCCGATCACCCAGGAGGTGCGCACGATCCAGTGCCGCGGCACGGTGCGCACCGCGGCCTCACCGGCGGCCTTCGACTGGCCGTAGACGCCCAGCGGCGCGAGCGGGTGATCCACCGGGTGCTCCTGCCCCACGGGGAGGGCGCCGTCGAACACGTAGTCGGTCGAGACGTGCGCCAGGGGGACGCCGGCCTCGGTGCAGCGGCGCGCCAGTTCGGCGACGGCGGTCGCGTTGACGGCCCACGCCTGGGCCCGGCCCTCGGGCGTCTCGGCGGCGTCCACCGCGGTCATGGCGGACGCGTTGACCACGGCGCGCAGGCCGCGGAAGTGCTCCCTCGGCCAGGACGCCGGATCGGTCATGTCCCAGGTGTCCCGGCCATGGGCCTCGACCGGGATCCCCGCGGCCTCGGCGCGGGCCACGAGGGCGCGGCCGAGCTGGCCGCCGGCGCCGAGCACGAGGATCGGGGCGGGCGGCATGGGGGTGACGTCCGCGAGCATGGGGTGGGCGCGGTCCTTGTCCGAGAGCTCGGCGTCCTCGAGCGGGATGGGCCAGGTGATGGCCGCCGTCGGGTCCGCGAGGTTGAGGAACGTGTACCGGCCTTGCGCGTCGGCGGACCAGTGGTCGTTCACCAGGTAGGTGTAGGCGGTGTCCGGTTCGAGCGTCTGGTAGGAGTTGCCCACCCCGCGCGGCACGAAGACGGCCTTCTCCGGGCCGAGCTCCACGGTGGCGACGGCGCCGAAGGACGGCCCTTCCCGCAGGTCCACCCAGGCGCCGAAGATCCGGCCGTGGGCGACGGCCACGTACTTGTCCCAGGGTTCGGCGTGGATGCCGCGGGTGGTGCCGACGGCGTCGTTGAAGGAGATGTTGTTCTGCACCGGGGAGAGCGCGGCCAGGCGGGGGTGCTCGGCGGCGAGGGCGCGGATCTTCTCCCGCTGCCAGTTCTCCTTGAACCAGCCGCGGTTGTCCCCGTGGACGTCGAGGTCGAGGACGAGCAGGCCGGGGATGGCGGTCTCGGTGATGCGCATCAGCGGTGCCCCCTCACTGGCCCTGGGCGCGGTAGGTGGCCTCGACGGCGGCCTTGGCCGGGCGCCACCAGGCCTCGTTCTCGCGGTACCAGCGGACCGTGTCCGCCAGACCGGCGCGGATGTCCGTGAACTGCGGCTCCCAGCCGAGCTCGGTGCGCAGGGCGGTGTTGTCGATCGCGTAGCGCAGGTCGTGGCCGGGGCGGTCGGCGACGAGGTCGTAGTCGTCCGCGGGGCGGTCGAAGAGCTCGAGGAGGATCTCCACGATCTCCCTGTTGTTCCTCTCCCCGTCCGCACCGATCAGGTACGTGCGGCCGATCTCGCCGCGTTCGAGGATGCGCAGCACGGCCGAGGAGTGGTCCTCCGTGTGGATCCAGTCCCGGACGTTGACGCCGTGGCCGTAGAGGCGGGGGCGGACGCCGTCGATCAGGTTGGTGATCTGGCGAGGGATGAACTTCTCGACGTGCTGGTACGGGCCGTAGTTGTTGGAGCAGTTGCTCAGCGTGGCCTGCACGCCGAAGGAGCGCACCCACGCGCGGACCAGGTGGTCCGAGCCGGCCTTCGAGGCCGAGTAGGGGCTGGAGGGGTTGTACGGGGTGGACTCGGTGAACTTCGCCGGGTCGTCCAGCTCGAGGTCGCCGTAGACCTCGTCCGTGGACACGTGGTGGAAGCGCTTGCCGTGCTTGCGGACCGCCTCCAGGAGGACGAAGGTCCCGACGATGTTCGTCTGGATGAACGGCGAGGGATCGCTCAGCGAATTGTCGTTGTGGGACTCCGCGGCATAGTGCACGACGGCGTCCGACTCGGCGACCAGGCGGTCCACCAGGGCCGCGTCGCAGATGTCCCCGACCTCGAGAGTGACGCGGTCCTCGGGCAGGCCGGCGAGGTTCTCCCGGTTGCCGGCGTAGGTCAGCTTGTCCAGGACGACGACGTCGTGCCCGGTCTCGCGGACGACGTGGTGGACGAAGTTCGATCCGATGAACCCGGCGCCGCCGGTGACGAGGATGCGCATGGAGCCAGATTACAGAGGTGATGGTCCACGCCGAGCGGGCAGGTCCCCTGGTCGGTCGACTACAGACCGACGTCAGGGTCGGCGCCGAACCCCTCGGATGGACTTGAACAAGCTCCTCGCTCGGGCCTTTGCCAAGTCGGCGTGGCGGTAACTGTAACGATACTGAGCCAGCAGTTCTCTTGCCTCCGTGAGTTGCGAGACGACTTCCTCGGCATGAAGCGTGACGAGGTCGATGTTTTCTCTTAGGACAAGATTCTGCGCCGCTGCCACCGGGCGAGCATCCCTGATGCGCCGCGTAACCTGCCCTTCATGCTTGCGAATCCAGTAGACCTCGTCAGGGATTTCCACAATTGCCCCTCCGCTGCGAAGTATTCGCATCCAGAAGATCCAATCTTCCCCAAGGGGGATTCCCTCGGGGAACCCTCCCACGCGCTCCCAATCGCTACGGCGAAATCCAGAGGTGATGGGGACCCGGGTCTCAAAAAGCATGTCCGCCCGAGTGACCCCATATAGCAGGGGATTCAATTCCCCCACACTCCCATCTGACATCATATCTCGATTAGCTCCCACAACAATCGCAGCATCCGGATCTTGCTTGAAAGCATCCGCAACTGCTCTCGCCGCACCCGGGGCCAGCATGTCGTCACTGTCAAGGGCCAGAATATAAGGAGTCGAGGCCACAGCTATGCCCGCGTTCCTAGCGGCACTCACCCCTGAATTGCCCTGACGAATGACACGAGGGCCGAGGCATAGAACCTTTTCCAGCACTTCCGGGGCCCGGCGATCCGTCGATCCGTCATCCACCACAATGACCTGGGCAGGATCGCTGACCGAAGCTATCGCGCTGCGGACCGCATCGAGGAGAAAGGAGGAATTGTTGTAATGAGGGATGACGATGGAAACTTCGGACTCACCATCACCCACTAGACTGCCCCTTATCGACATATGCCACAGCCACCGCCTATCGCCTCCACGTCAACCTGCCCTCGATGTCCAAAATTCGCTTCATCTTTCTACCCGCAGAGACGCTCGCGCCCCTCAAGCTCGCAAATGTGGTTCTACTTGGAACGACTCCCAGATAATCCACTTCATTCGACCTGCGTGATGGAAATAACCCGAACCGATGCCCATAAAAAGTCAAGGACGATCATTCGAACTCATCATCGGGGACAGCACTCCACTGGGGAAGTAATAGAGGCGACTCCCCCCGGGCGTACAGCCGGTTGAAGTGCAGCGGTGCCTGAACCGAACGCGCTCGCTCACCGGCGGGCAGGGCAGACGCCAGATAGCCACCCCAGTAAGAGAACGTGGAGTTTGAAAGGACGAGGTGCCGGCCTCCGGCAATCTGGGCCAAGTCATTGAACATGTCATGCATGCCCGGGATCGTTTCGACGGGCGCCACTGAGGAAAGAAACCCCAGGTGCGCGTGACACCAATCGATGTCGTCCGAGACCATCACGATGCTGTTGATCTCCGACTCCGGGATCCTCATCATCGCTGCCCGGATGTACCCCACGACGTCGAAGCCGAACTGCTCCCTGTACACAGGGTTCGAGTAGTAGTCACCTCGGCGCACATTGACCACGACGGACTCACGGTCCGCCTTCGCCAGCCGATCCTGAAAGGAGTCGCTCGCGAGCAACAGTTCCTGCGAGAAGTCAAGGAGGTCCCGGAAGAACCAATCCCGGTAGGTCTGCTGGCCCCACTCCACGGTGCGCTCCTGCCGGAATCCGACGTCGGACTCGTCCACGGTCAATGCCTGCAGTGCAGGAAACTCCGCCAACCAGGGGTCCATCTTGGGCTTGTACCGGACCAGCCAGGGACGCCCCGTCTCACGGCGTCGCGCCCATGCAGTAGCCCATAGGTACAGGAAGTTGCCGCCGTTCATCGGTTCAGCCCCCCAGATGACGGGTGGGTCTGCGCGACGAACCACGCCCACGGCACGTGCCGCGACACCTCGTACCGACTTCGGCCTCATCACACCCCTACCTCGTCACATCCGGCTACCTCGTCACATCCGGCACCGTTCGAGCTGGCCGCTCGACGTCCAGAGTACTGTCTTCGTCCTCCAGGACGACCCACGCCCCCTAGGTGTAGGAGGGCATGACGTTGTTGACTCGGGCCGGTGCCAACGAGGTTGGCGGGGCGTCCCCGCAGGAGGTATGAGGCCGATGGTAGTTGTAGTGGTTCACCCACACCGCCAGGGCCTCACGCCGAGCTTGCTCTGAGGAGTACGGGCGGGCGTAGAGGACCTCATCGACCATCAGCCGGTTGTACCGCTCGACCTTCCCGTTATGGCGGGGCGTGTAGGGGCGGATCCGGTGGTGCCGGCCCCCGAGCGAGACCACCTTCCGGGTGAAGTCCACGGCCCGGTAGTTGTTGCCGTTGTCCGTGATCACCCGGTCCGCGGTGATGCCGTGGGCGGCGAAGAACGCCCTCGCCCGGCAGAAGAACCCGATCGTGGTCACCGCTTTCTCGTCCTCCAACGCCTCGGTGTAGGCCAGGCGGGTGTACCCGTCGATCGCCGAGTGCAGGTAGGTGTACCCGACCCGTCGGCCAGGCCCGCGTTTGGCCGCTCGCGCGTTCTCGGAGTCCCGGCCGTGAGCACGCCAGCCGCCTCCCTCGGGGATGCGCCCGATTTTCTTCACGTCCATGTGCACCATGTGCCCCGGGCCGCGGGCGGTGATCTTCTGTGGTCGTTGGCGCAGGTCCTCACCCGTGGGCGCGAGGTCTCGCAACCGGGAGATGCCCAGCCGGTGCATCCACCTCCCCACGGTGCGCAGGCACAGCTGGTGGCCTTCGGAGGCGAGGTGGTGATGGATGCGCCGGGCGGACCATTTGCGCTCCCGCCGCAGGGAGTGGATCTGGGTGACCAGGACCGGATCGAGCTGGGCAGGTGAACGGTGCGGCCGGCTGGGCAGGTCCTGAAGGCCGGCTTCTCCCTGGGCGCGGTAGCGGGCGACCCAGGTGGCCACCGTGGGCCGGCTCACCCGGAACTCGGCTGCCACGTGTGCCTGCGGGATCCCGTCGTGCAGGTGGCGTTGGACCATGCGCAGCCGGCCGGTCGGGGTCAGGGGTGCGTTAGCGTGAGTCATGAGCGGGTCTCTTCTGGCAGGTGGGTTGTTGAGGAACTTCCATCCTGCGGGGGCGTGTCAACTTGTCTGTGTAAGCGGGGTGGTCACAGGTAGGGGTTGATCCGGTCGGGGTAGGCCGCGGCGAGCTGGGCGAGGGCCTGCTTCCAGTTCGTGACGGCCTGACCTTCGACGAGCCGGCCCTGGGCTTTGCGCTGGCCGGCGGGTTTGCCCCGGTCCCGAGCGCGTTCGGCGGCGCGTTTGTCTTCGATGTTGCAGATCGCCAGCCAGAGCAGCTTCACCGCCGCCTCGGTCGAGGGGAAGTGGCCGCGGTTCTTGGTCACCTTCCGTAGCTGGAAGTTCAGCGACTCGATGCTGTTGGTCGTGTAGATGACCTTGCGGAGCATGGGTGGGAACTGCAGGAACGGGATGAACCGCTCCCAGGAGTTCGCCCAGGTCGCGGCTGCAGACGGGTACTTCGTGCCGAGCTCGGAGGCCTCGAACTCGGCCAGCGCCTTCCTCGCGGTCTCTTCGTTGGGGGCGGTGTAGATCGGCTTCAGCGCGGCGGCGACCTTCTTGCGGTCCTGGTAGGCCACGAACCGCATCGC